>NZ_JACSMC010000031.1:0-33157 GCF_018618435.1 Exiguobacterium sp. s150
TGTTTTTCACATCCGAACTCACGTTCATCCCATGCCTAAAGGCGGGCTATGCCCGGTATGGGCTTTCCTGCTCGTATAATCTGTAAAATGGGAACAAGCAATAGATTGGAAAATCTTTCAAATAACTTAAAAGTTTGGTCAGTGATTGGGCAAACGATGTCCCACCTCTCCCGATTCATTCTATAATGGAGGAAGAGAACAATTTGGAGAAATGAGGGGACAAGATGGTATACGGGATATGGCTTGGCGGTATCGTCTTCATCACGATCGTCATCAATGTACTGCGTCTGTTGACGACCCCGTTGTTGAATCGCTGGTTGCTCGTTGGGGCGAGCGGTCTCATCGTCATTTGGCATGGCGTCTTGTTTGATTTTTATGACTTTCATTGGTCGGTACTTCTCCTCATCGTGACAGGTCTCGTCTGTTTTGAATGGAGAGGCATGTTTGCGGCCATCGTCACGAGCTGGCTTCTCGTCTATAGCCAATCGGGGATGCTGTCGTTCCCTCTCTTGTTCAGTTATTTTTTCTTCGGTCTAGGGGCGGCCCTCTTATTCGGGTACATCAAGCAGCTGAAACGGGAGCGGTCGGAGCGGCTACATATGCTGACCGGGAGCTCCCGGCAGTTGAACGTGTTCCGGGAAGTCAGTTTCACGATGCAAGATACGCTTGATTTGGACCGGTTGTTGCAGACGATTTTGACGTCGGTGACGGCGGGGCATGGTCTCGGGTTCAACCGCTCCATCATCTTTTTTGCCGACCCTGAGAAAGACAGCATTTATGGGGTCATGGGGACGGGACCGATGAGCCCTGAGGAAGGGTTTCAGATTTGGGAAGAGATCACGCGCCAACATTTCGACCTTCAAAGCCTGATTGACGAGAAGGAAACGGGCACGAGCCATGACGAACAGTTGAACGAACGGATTCGTAAGATGCGCATCCCGTTCGACGGCGAGCACGTGTTCAGACAGACGCTCGACACAGGGCGACCGATTCATGTGTATGCGAGCATCACGGACGACCCGGTGCTCCGGATGTTGCACGCGGAGCTACAGATGGATGAGTGTACGATTTTTCCGCTTCACCATCAAGGCATTCCATACGGACTGCTCGTGATCGATAACGTCGTCAATAAGAAGCCGATTACGCCGCAAAAGATTGACGGCGTCCGGCCCATCGCCGAACAGGCATCGCTCGCCTTGCATCAGACGACGCTCTATCAACGAATCGAGACGCTCGCCTTGCGCGACGGCCTGACCCGTTTGAAAAACCATCGCTCGTTCGAACAAGACTTGGACGTATTGTTCCGTGAATGTGCGGACGAGGAGCTATCGTTAATCGTCATGGACATCGATCACTTTAAACAGTACAACGATACGAACGGACACTTAGCGGGCAACGAACTGTTGACACGCCTCGCGAGCGTGATTCGCCGTAGCGTGCCGGATGAACAGATGGCGTACCGGTTCGGCGGCGAAGAGTTCGTCGTCCTGTTACCGAAGTTTGATGAAGTCGAGGCGACGAACGTGGCGGAAACGATTCGGGCGGCGGTGCTGAAGACGTCGTTCACGTACGGGGAAGCACAGCCCGGTGGTCGGTTGACGCTCAGTTTCGGGGTCGCCTCGAAGCATACGCTCCGTCACCAGACGAGCGAGCAGTTGATTGAATGCGCCGACCAAGCGCTCTATGCGGCCAAGTCACGTGGGAAAAATCAAGTGTGCCGCTGGGAAGGAGTGCCGCTATGAATGAGTTCAGTGTCATGGTCATGGCGGTCGTCTTCGTCGGGACGTTGTTGTTCACGAGCCGACCTTGCTATCGTTTGATTTTACGCTCGATCGCGAAACGGGAAGCGGCCCGTCTCAACGTCTCCTTACAGGACGTCTCGTTCTCGTTCGACCAAATGGTGTATTTCATCGCCTTGCCGACGACGATTCCGACGGCACGCGACGCCTCGATTGACGAATTGGTCATCGAACCTTATTACGAGTCGTACTTTTTTCCGGAAGTGAATGGTGTCCAAGTGTCGATTCGGACGGGGCATGAAACGATTCCCGTTGCGTATTTGCCTCTCCACGACTTTAGCTTGCCGCTGTTGGATCGGTATTTGGAGACACGGATTATCGATGAACGAACGAATCGAATCATTCGGGCCCATATGATCCTTCATGAACGGACGGCGCAAGCGATTCGTGAGGAAGTGTATCAACAGCTTCATGAGGACCGGGCTGCACAATGAAAAGGGTTTTGCTCACAGTGCGTGAGCGAAACCCTTTTAGACGTTCAACATATGAAACCGAGCCGCGCCGATCAAGTTCGCCTCGTTAAAGTGCGCGCACGTCTCGACGTCGATTCGGAACGTCCCAAACGCGTCACACAATGTATCGAGGTGTCGCTTGATCCCGTCGCGAACTTCCGGGCGACGGCTGATGCCGCCTCCGATCAAGATGCGTTCCGGGTCGAGGCTGAATTGGATATTGTATAGGCCAATCGCGTTCCAACGATAGAAACGCTCCAACTCTTCTTGAATGGCAGCGTCGGTTTGGAGCGTAAAGATGTCTTGTCCAGACAGCGGTCGCCCGAGGCGGTCGCTGCAGCGTTGGACGAGGGCGGCGGTGGCCCCGATCTTGCTCCACGTCCCGTCCGGATGAGGGAGCGACGGGTCGAGAATCCAGTAGCCGAACTCGCCTCCGTGGAAGTGGGACCCAATCATGACGGCCTGCTTGTCGACGAACGCGCCACCGACGCCTGTGCCAATCACGACTGTCGCATAACGTTCGATCGAGGCGGCGGCTCCGGTCCATCCTTCGGCGAGGGCGGCCGCGTTGGCGTCATTCAAGACGGTGACCGGTAACACGTAGCGCTCCCGAAGGGCGTCGAGGAATGGACGGTCATGGATGTATTGTACTGCGCTGATCCCATGGATGACACCGGCTGTAGAGTCGACCGCGCCGGGCGCGCTAATCGCGAGTCCGTCGATGGCTTGTGTCGTCTTGATCTCGCTGACGATGGCGTCAAGTTGTTCGAGGAATGCGTCCCACGTCGCTGGGGTCGGGACATGGTCGCTCGCGTGAAGGGTACCGTCCGCGTGGACGATCCCGTATTTGATGCTCGTACCACCAATGTCGATGGCTAAATAGTGTTGCATGGCTTTCTACTCCTTTACATGGGGTGACAAGCGTTATTATGCCATATTTTCAGAGGATGGTATGATAGATAAAGAAAAATACATAGAATCTCAAGATATGGGGAGGAGTTCGGTGGACGTTCACATTCAGCAAGCAGGGTATGAGGCACGTCAAGCGGTGATTGAAGAAATCAAGTTCGACGTCCGGCCCGGGGAAATCGTCGGGATGATTGGTTCGAACGGGGCCGGGAAGAGTACGACGGTCTCCTGTCTGACCGGGACGATTCCATGGATGCGCGGGACGGTGGACATCGGTCGCTACGCCTACATTCCGGAACAGCCGGTCTACTATGATTATTTGACGCTCGCCGAACACATCGCCCTCGTCAGCGAACTGAGCGGCGTGTCAGATCAGACGCGGACGGCGATGCTCCTTCGAATGTTTCGGCTTGAATCGGTACAAGACGATTACATCGCCTCGTTTTCAAAAGGGATGAAGCAAAAGGCGATGATCCTCTTGGCGCTCATTCAAGAAGCGGGCTATTTGCTCGTGGACGAGCCGTTCGTCGGGCTCGACGCGACGACGACGATTCAGTTGCTTCGTCTGCTCGAAGAAGAGCGTCGGCGCGGCACGGGCGTGTTGCTCGTCACCCACGTGCTCGACACGGCCGAACGATTGTGCGACCGTTTCGTCTGGATCGATAACGGGCGCATGCTCGCGAGCGGGACGAAACAAGCGATTCGAGCGGAGCTCGGGACGGACGGTGCCTCGTTGTTCGAGATGATGGAAGATGTGGTGATGCGATGACGGTTCGAGACGTCTGGGTTCGGCGTGTCCGGACCGACTTGACCAAACGATGGAAGACGTGGCGGTTACTGTTCGATTGGACGATTGTCCTTTACGGGGGCATCCCGCTCACGTTCTTTCTCGGCTATCAATATGTAGCGATGTGGCAAAGCGCATATCCGTGGCTCATGGACGTGCCGATGCTTGCATGGGCGGCCGGCCTCCTGTTGATTCAGCTGCACGATCACTTCTTCGCATGGATCGAACGAGCGGACGTCGCTTTAGTCGCGAACCGTGACTTGGTCTCGGCCATGAAACGGTATTCGGTCGGGTATCATCTCGCCGGTATGGGCATGAAGTATACGCTCGTCCTCGGATTGATGGCACCGGTACTTAAGCTTCACGGATGGTCGATCGTGTCGCTCGTCGCGTTCGGTTTCGCGCTCTTCGTCGTTGCGTGGCTGCACATGTGGCTGCGCTATCTGCTTGATATGAAGGGAACCCATTGGTCGCTCCGGCTCCTCGTGCCGGTCGTCACGTTCTCGGGCACGTACGCGCTCCTCGCAGACATGCCGCTCCTTGCGGTCGTCCTCGGCAGTGGCAGTGTCGCCTTGGCGCTTGTTTCGGGAGAAGGCTGGCTCTCGCGCCACCCGTTCATCAGCCGCGAGGTCGAGCATGCCGCGCGTGTCCGGACAGCGTTCGACCGATCGCTCTTATCGACGTCAGGCGCCTTTGAGAAACCGAACACGCGAAAGCGGCCGTACTATCGGCCTACCCCGAATCGGTTCGGGTCCGTTCGGTGCACGCTCGCGCTCTTGCTGTACATCCGCACGCCGAGCCACCGTAATCTGTGGTTACGGCTCATCCCGCTCGCGGTCACGGGGTTTCTGCTCGTGCCGAGCTGGTTCAAGTTGCTCATCCCGTTATATATCGGGTACGTCGGGATTCAAGAACGGGACGCCTTCTTAAACGAGATGGAGCGTCATCCGTTCTTCCGCATGACCCAAGGAAGGACAGACTGATGACTGAACAACAATATGAACGCTTGCTTCAAATCGAGACGGCGAAACCCCAACAAGGCTTCCCCGCATCGGTCGAATATCATCGCTATGAGCCGACGCCGTACGAGGCGCTCGACTTGTTGCGGGACGCCTATCCGCTCGCGGCGACGGACACGGTCGTCGATTTCGGCTCCGGGAAAGGACGGCTCCCGTTTTATCTGGCTTACACGTTCCGTGTCCGGGCTATCGGCGTCGAGATGGACGGCGGCTTCCATGAGGCGGCGCTTGACAACTGGATCAACTATTCAAAAAAGCATCATACTCGAGGCAGCGTTCAGCTCATCCATGACTACGCCGAACGCTTTATCATTCCGCCTGAGGCGAACCGATTTTACTTCTTCAACCCGTTCTCGGTGAACGTGTTCCGTGACGTCGTCTCGAACATCATCGCGTCAGTCGAGCAATCGCCACGTCCGGTTGATCTCATCTTGTATTACCCGGCAGACGAGTATTTGCATTTTTTAAATGATGAGACACCGTTTCAATACGTGCAAGGCGTGCGATTGCCACTCAAAAATCTTCATGAGCGGTTTCTCATCTATCGATTTGATATGATGGAATCATCTTGGTGATTGAGGAGTGAATCGGATGAAGAAGAAAGAGATTTTGGAAGCGTATCGTTGGCGTCAAGCGACGAAAGAGTTTGATGCAGACCGCAAAATCGAGGAAGACGATTTTGAATTCATCTTAGAGACGGGCCGTCTGTCGCCGAGCTCGTTCGGTTTCGAGCCGTGGCAGTTCGTCGTCGTCCGCCGCGAAGACTTGCTGCAAAAGATTAAACAGCACGCTTGGGGCGCACAAGGACAAGCGCTCACGGCGAGTCATTTCGTCTTAATCTTGGCGCGGACGCCTGAAGCGATGCGCCACGACTCGGACTACATCCGTCACATCGTCACGGACGTCCAAGGGCGGACGGAGGAGGAGTATGCGCAACGCATTCAGCGCGTGCAGGCGTTCCAAGAAAACGACTATCGTCTCCTCGACGATGCGCGTGTATTCCAAGAGTGGATTAAACGCCAGACGTACATCCCGCTCGGCAACATGATGACGGCCGCTGCCCAAATCGGCGTCGACTCATGCCCGATCGAAGGGTTCAATCAGGCCGAGATGGACGAGTTGTTAGTCACAGAAGGTGTCATGGAACGGGGCGCCTGGTCCCTCTCGGTCATGGTCGCGTTCGGACATCGTGCCCGTGACTTCGCACCGAAGACACGCCGCGACTTCAACGAGGTCGTCAAATACATCGGATGAAAAAAGGCTCAATCGCCTCGAAGCGATTGAGCCTTTGCTTATTTCCAGTCGGTGATGCGGTCGATTGGGAAGCGGACCGATTGGTAGCCGTCTTCCGCGGCTTTTCCGATTGAGATGAGCATGACCGGGAGGTAACGCTCTTTCTCGAGACCGAACGCCTCGGCGATATTCTTCTTGTCGTAGCCACCGATTGGGTTCGTGTCGTAGCCGTGGGCCCGGGCGACGAGCATGAGCTGCATCGCGACGAGGCCGGAGTCGAGTAAGATGCTGTCCTTGATTGCCTCTTTTGGTGCGTCTTTGTAGATGCCTTTAATCATGTCGACTTGACGGTCGCGTACTTCCGGCGGCATGAGGCCACGTTCGACGGCCGTGTCAAAAATCTCTTCCGTGTAGTCGGCCATTTGATAATCGGCGAAGATGGCGATGACGGCCGCAGACGTCTCGACTTGGCGCTTGTTGAAGCTTGCGAGTGGGAGGAGCGTGTCTTTGCCTTCTGCGCTATCGATGACGACGAAGCGCCACGGTTGTAGGTTAAGTGAAGACGGAGCCGTTGTCGCCTCCTCCAAGATTTGCGTCATCTCGTCTTTCGAGATTTTGACGTTCTCATCGTAGACGCGAATCGAGCGGCGCCCTTTCACGATCTCCATAAAGTCTTTCTCGGTCGTTGTGTTCATAGTAACGTCTTCCTTTCATGTTGAATGTTTGTTTGTAATGTATTTAAGTGGTCGAGTAGGCGGTGTTGATCTTCTACCTTCATGTTTACAAAAAGTCGATTCGATAAGCACTTCTTTTGCTCGGTCCAATGTGCGATTTGTTCGTGGCCGAGTTCCGTCAATTCGACGTAGATGACACGGTTGTCTTTCAGGCAACGGTCACGCCGGATGAGGCCGTCTGCCTCGAGTTGCTTCAAGTGCCGTGTGACGGCTGCGTGGTCGACGTCGACCCGTTGTTGCAGCTCGCGTTGTTTGAGCGGACCGATGTGATAAAGGTTGCTCAATAAATCGAATCGAGTCAAGCTCAGCCCGTCCATTTCGGTATCGAACACTTGGCCGAATTCTTTTTGAATCGTCATGATTTGGTAGAGGATCTCGTCGCTGAGCGAACAGGAATCGCGCATCGGCAGTCCTCCTTGGTCATTGATGCATCAATCATTGATAGGTCACACAATGAATGCTACCGCCTTCGCCTACATATTTCAAATAAAAAGTTTTGAAAAACCTGTTGCCAAACTGTTATATAATAGTCTATATTAAAGTCAACTGATATATAACAATAAATGCGAGAGGATGTGAAGGCTTGGAACAGTATAAGCAACTAGGAACTTATCGCGTACATCGGAAGCTGCTCGACTTCGTTTCGGCTCGTGTATTGCCGGAAGCGGCCACGCGCCAGCAATTTTGGCAAGGGGTCGAGCGCATACTCGACGAATTCATTCCTCGAAATGAGGCGCTGCTCCATGAACGTGAATCGTTTGAGCGACTGTTACAGGATTGGTACAGCGACCACAAACACAATTTCGATGTGAACGAGTACGAACGTTTCCTTCAATCGATCGGTTACATCGAGCCGGTCGTCCCAGACTTTCAAATCGACGTTTCGAACGTCGACTTGGAGATCACACAACAAGCCGGACCGCAACTCGTTGTCCCGCTCGACAATGCGCGCTACGCCTTGAACGCGGCCAACGCAAGGTGGGGAAGTCTCTATGACGCCTTATACGGAACGGACGTGATTGATGAGTCGGACGGTAAAAAGACGAGGGGTTATAACCCGATTAGAGGCGCGGCCGTCATCGCCTACGCCAAACAGTTTCTCGACGATACGTTCCCGCTCCGAGAAGGGACGCATCGTGAGGCGGAAGGATACAGCGTCGAGGGTGATGCCGCTTATGCCGTCTTGAACGGGAAACGGGTTCCGTTCCGACAAGACTGTTTCGTCGGCTACACCGGCGCTCCGGAGTCTCCGGACCGTCTGCTGCTCGTCCATAACGGCCTCCATGCCGAGCTGAGATTCAATCGCCATCATCCGGTCGGAAAAAGCGATCCGGCAGGGCTCGTCGACATTGAACTCGAATCGGCACTATCGGCGATTGTCGACTGCGAGGACTCGGTCGCAGCCGTCCGGGCTGAAGACAAAGTTCACCTTTACGAAAACTGGCTCGGATTGATGGACGGCACGCTCGAAGCGACGTTCAAAAAAGGGGACCGCGCGCTCACGAGGACGTTGAACCCCGACCGGTATTATGTCGGGACGGACGGACGCGAAGTCGTGTTGCCAGGACGAGCCTTACTCTTTATTCGAAACGTCGGTCATTTGATGACGACAGATTTGATTCTGGACGGAGAAGGGCGTGAAGTGCCCGAGGGGATCGTGGACGGCATATTCACCGCCTTGATCGCAAGCCGTCACTTGGATGCGAACCGAAATTCTCGTGAACGCTCAATCTATATCGTCAAACCGAAGATGCACGGGTCGAAAGAAGTCGCCTTCACGAACGACCTGTTCGATGCAATCGAGGACTTGATTGATGTGCCGCGCCAAACGATCAAGGTCGGGGTGATGGATGAGGAGCGGCGGACGTCGCTCAACTTGAAGAATTGTATTGAGCGTGTGAAAGGACGTATTGTCTTCATCAACACCGGATTCCTCGACCGGACCGGGGACGAGATTCACACGTCGCTCACGCTTGGACCGATGCGCCGAAAAGGTGAAATGAAGACGTCAGAGTGGCTTGACGCCTACGAACGTTTGAACGTCCGCGTCGGACTTGGAGCAGGTTTTCACCGCCGCGGCCAAATCGGCAAAGGGATGTGGGCGATGCCGGACCAGATGAAAGACATGATGCGGGACAAGGTCAATCATGTGCAGTCAGGCGCCACGACAGCCTGGGTGCCGTCACCGACAGCGGCGACACTACATGCGCTCCATTACCATCAAGTCGATGCATCCGGTGTCCAACGTGAGCTATTGGACGCACCGTTCGACACAGCGCGTGAACAGCGCCGTCTCCTCGAGATCCCGTTGGCGACGGACGTATATGCGGCAGAAGAAGTGAACGAGGAACTCGAAAACAACTTACAAGGATTGCTCGGTTACGTCGTCCGCTGGGTCGAACAAGGGGTCGGTTGCTCCAAAGTGCCGGACATTCATCATATTGGGTTGATGGAAGACCGGGCGACGCTTCGCATCTCGAGCCAACACGTAGCCAATTGGCTGTACCACGGTGTCTGTACGAAAGAACAAGTCGAAGCGACGCTCCGGCGTATGGCCGAGGTCGTCGACGCGCAAAATGCGGGAGATCCGCATTATCGTCCGATGACGCCTGACGTGGAACGCTCGCTTGCCTATCAGGCCGCGAGAGACTTGGTGTTCCAAGGTAAGGATTCGCCGAGCGGGTATACGGAGCCGATCTTACATCGGCGCCGTCGTGAATTCATCGAACAGTCGACACTGGAAAATGTAAAAGGAGGAGCATCATCATGACAACGAAAAAACTTGAAAGTGAACAATTGATTGAACGCTGGGTCGTCCGCCGCATCGTCTCGGGAGAATCGACCGCGACGCTCGCCAATACGGCTTTCGTCTATGGCAATGATTTGATGCGCCTCATCCTCGATCGCACAGACGGCTCACTCCAAATCATGAGGGAACCGGTCGAGGAGGTTGTCGTCTTCCGAAAGCCAGAGGAGCGGGACGAGGAGAACGTCTGCCGCTGTTGCGGGATGGAACATTCGACGTTCAAAGCGGCGCTCGAATGTTGTGCTTATTTGGATTAAGCGCGCACTATCTGTTATATAACAAATGATAATAAAAACAACTAATATAAAACAGGAGGAATGGAAATATGAATGAACAGCGGATGCAACTTGAAGGGATTTTTCAGTCAGAACGGTTTGAAGGAGTCGAACGCCCCTATAGCGTCGATGACGTCATGAAGCTGCGAGGGTCAGTGTTGATTGAACACACCCTCGCGACAAAAGGAGCGGAACGTTTATGGGAACTGCTCCATGAGCGCGATTACGTGCATGCCCTTGGCGCTTTGACAGGGAATCAAGCGATTCAACAAGTGAAAGCCGGATTAGAAGCGATTTACTTAAGCGGCTGGCAAGTCGCTGCCGACGCGAACCTTTCCGGGCATATGTATCCAGACCAAAGCCTGTATCCGGCCAACTCGGTACCGAGCGTCGTCAAACGAATCAATCAGGCGCTTCAGCGTGCCGACCAAATTCAAACGGCAGAAGGGAAAGGCGATACACATTGGTTCGCGCCAATCGTCGCCGATATGGAAGCCGGGTTCGGCGGCGTGTTGAACGTTTTTGAACTGACGAAAGCGATGATTGAGGCGGGAGCGGCCGGTGTCCACCTCGAAGACCAACTGTCTTCGGAGAAGAAGTGCGGACACCTGGGCGGAAAAGTGTTGCTGCCGACACAGACGGCCGTGAAGAACTTGATTGCGGCACGGCTTGCGGCCGACGTCATGGGTGTGTCGACAATTATCGTCGCCCGGACAGATGCACATGCGGCGAACTTGATCACGAGTGATATCGATCCGGTCGACCACCCGTTCATCGTCGGTGACCGGACACCGGAAGGATTCTATCGGACCGAAGCGGGCATCGAACAAGCCATCGCCCGCGGTCTCGCCTACGCCCCGTACGCCGACCTCGTCTGGTGCGAGACGTCGGAGCCAGATTTGGACGAAGCGCGCCAATTCGCGGACGCGATTCACGCCAAGTATCCGGGAAAACTGCTCGCCTACAACTGCTCGCCTTCGTTCAACTGGAAGAAGAAGCTGTCGGATGACGAGATCGCCACGTTCCAACAAGAAATCGGGGCGATGGGCTACAAGTTCCAGTTCGTCACGCTCGCCGGCTTCCACTCGCTCAACTTCGGCATGTTCGAGCTCGCGCGCGGATATAAGGACCGCGGTATGGCTGCCTACTCCGAGTTGCAACAAGCGGAGTTCAGTGCTGAACAGCATGGCTACACGGCGACGCGTCACCAACGCGAAGTCGGGACCGGTTACTTCGACGAAGTGTCGCTTGTCATCTCGGGCGGGGAGTCGTCAACGACGGCACTCGCCGGCTCGACCGAGGCCGAACAGTTTGAGGTGAAATGACATTAAAAAAGATGGCGCCGCGACGGGCGCCATCTTTTTGTAGTTAACGAGGAATCGTGAGCACTTGTCCGACACTGATTAAATTGACATTCGTGATGTTGTTGGCAGCGGCAATCTTGGCGACGGTCGTGTTATAGGCTGTTGCGATCTTATAAAGCGTATCACCCGACTTGACGGTGTATTTGACTGTGGTCGTCGGTGGTGGAGGTGTGACGGTCGTACCCGGGATGACGAGCACTTGTCCGACGTAAATCGAATTGACATTCGTGATGTTATTGGCAGCGGCAATCTTTGCGACGGTCGTATTATACATCGTCGCAATTTTATAGAGCGTATCGCCCGACTTGACAGTATATTTGACTGTGGTCGTTGGTGGAGGTGTGATGGTCGTACTCGGAATGACGAGTACTTGTCCGACTGAAATCAAGTTGTAATTTGTAATGTTGTTCACGGCAGCGAGGGCAGAGACGGTGACACCGTAAGCCCGGGCGATGCTATAGAGGGTATCCCCCGATTTGACGGTATACGTTTTGCTAGTCGATGTGTTTTGATAAGCGAGTAGTTGAGAGACGGTGACGAACTTGTACCCTTTCGCTTTCAATTGCGAGATCATCGTCGGCAAGGCGAGTGGTGTACCCGGTGCGCCGGCGCCTGTGTGCATCAAGACGATTGAGCCAGGTTTGATGTTCGTTTGGACTTTCGTATTGATTTGACTGGCGGTGAGCCCTTTCCAGTCGATTGTGTCGATGTTCCATTGAATCGTGTAACCGTAGCCGGCAGCACCGACTCCGTTCAAGACAGCGCTATTGACGGCGCCGAACGGGGCTCGGAAGATCGGTTTCGTCGTCTTGCCGGTAATGGATTTGACGAGCGCTTCTGTCCGGTCGAGTTCCGACTTCATTTGGGTGGCGGTCAATTTTGTGAAGTCCGGATGGGTGTAGGAATGGTTACCGAGTTGGTGACCTTTGGCTGCGATGTTTTTAATGTATTGGGGATGGTGGTTGGCGCCCGATCCAGTCAAGAAGAAAGTGGCTTTGACGTTGTTCTTGGCAAGTATGTCCAAAATCTTGTTCGTGTTCGCGCCATCCGCCCCGTCGTCAAACGTCAACGCCACGACTTTACTGGTGGTATTCACGCTCGTGATGAATTTCGAAGCGGCGGCATCCGCCGATTTTGGATAAGTGACTAACGGTGCCAGCATGATCAACAAGGCCATGAGTACACGTACGATCCTGCTCTTCATTTTCCTTCGCCTCCATTCATGGTGTATGTATCTTGGTGTCAAGGCTTTCCAAATATTGAGCTGTATATATATTTTATATACCCCATTTCAGATGATTCCATCAAAAAACCTAAATTTAGACAAAGGAATTTTTGGCGTCCATCTCTCAAAATATGTGTGTAATTTATGAGCGGAGGACGTCGCAAATATCACACAATCCTCACACCTTTCCTGAAAAAGGATGGTATCATGAACAAAGTGTGAACCATGTAAGCGGTTAAATAGGGGGATGTATGATGAAACGGACAATGATGAAACTGAGTTTAGCGACTGGTCTTGCTGGTGTTTTGATGCTCGGGGCTTGTGGGACGGAAGAGGTAGATCACGCATCTGAAACCGTTCAATCCATGGAGCCTGTTGAAGCCGAATTGAACGTACCGGCGACAGCGGACAAGGAAGAAACCGTCACCTTGTCGGTTCGTGTCACGCAAGACGGCGAGGCGGTCGACGATGCCGACGAAATCAAATTCGAGGTATGGAAGAACGGGGCGAAAGAAGACAGCGAGATGATGAAGGCATCCCTGACGGAAGACGGGGTATACGAAGTCGAGACGACGTTCGCTGACGAAGCGGTCTATACGGTGCAAGTCCATGTGACGGCGCGGTCGATGCACACGATGCCGACGACGAACGTGACGGTCGGTCATCCGGAAACGGCGGCTGAAGCCGAAGAAACGAGCGATCATCATCACCACGCCGGCGCTGAGATTGTGCTTGAACCGAAACAAGCGACGGTGAACGAACCGCAACCGTTCAACGTGAACGTGGAGATTGATCACGAGATGCTGACAGGGGCTGACGTCCAACTCGAGGTATTCAAAGACGGGGCTGAAAAGCATGAATGGGTGAAACTTGAGGAAGCGGACGGTGTGTACACAGGGGAGCACACGTTCACCGAGGTGGGCCCATACAACGTCCAAGTCCATGTGACGAAAGGACATGACATCCATGAACACATCATGGAGACCATCGAGGTCAAATAAAAAAATCGATCGGCCGCGGCCGATCGATTTTTCTTATGCGTTCTGATAGAGTGACTCGACTTGCTGTTGCAGCGATTCGTTCTCGAGGAACTCATCGTACGTCGCTTCCTTGTCGACAATCCCGTTCGGCGTCACTTCGATGATGCGCGTCGCAATCGTCGAGATGAGCTGATGGTCATGCGAGCTGAAGAGGAGCACGCCTTTGAACGACTCGAGGCCGTTGTTGAGCGCTGTGATCGACTCGAGGTCCAAGTGGTTCGTCGGATCGTCAAGGACGAGGACGTTCGAATTTGAGAGCATCATTTTCGAGAGCATGCAGCGCACTTTCTCGCCCCCTGAGAGGACCGATGCTTTCTTCATGACTTCTTCGCCTGAGAAGAGCATGCGTCCGAGGAAGCCGCGAAGGAACGTGTCCGACTCGTCTGCTGGTGAGAATTGGCGTAACCAATCCAAGATGCTCTTATCCGAGCCTTCGAAGTATTCTGAGTTGTCTTTCGGGAAGTACGACTGTGTCGTCGTCACGCCCCATTTGACCGTACCTGTGTCTGGCTCCATCTCACCCATGATGATTTTGAAGAGCGTCGTGATGGCGACGTCCGAACGGCCGACGAATGCGACTTTGTCCGTCTTGTTCAATGAGAACGTGACGTTGTCAAGTACTTTCACACCGTCAATCGTCTTCGAGACGTTGTCGACGTAGAGCACGTCGTTCCCGATTTCACGTTCCATCGAGAACCCGACGAACGGGTAGCGACGTGATGACGGACGGATATCGTCGAGCGTGATTTTATCGAGCAACTTCTTACGCGACGTCGCTTGACGCGCCTTCGAGGCGTTCGAGCTGAAACGGGCGATGAAGTTTTGAAGCTCTTTGATCTTTTCTTCTTTTTTCTTGTTCTGGTCGTTGGCCATGCGTGAAGCGAGTTGGCTCGACTCGTACCAGAAATCGTAGTTTCCGACGTACAACTGGATTTTCCCGAAATCGAGGTCGGCCATGTGTGTACACACTTTGTTCAAGAAGTGACGGTCGTGGGATACGACGATGACCGTGTTCTCGAAGTTGATCAAGAACTCTTCGAGCCATTGGATCGCCTTGAGGTCAAGACCGTTCGTCGGCTCATCGAGGAGAAGAATGTCAGGTTTGCCAAAGAGTGCTTGCGCAAGGAGGACTTTGACTTTCTCGCCACCTGTGAGCTCGCTCATGAGCTTGTGGTGGGACGCGTCCGTGATGCCGAGTCCTTGAAGGACCATCGCAGCTTCTGATTCAGCTTCCCAACCGTTCATCTCGGCGAATTCGCCTTCGAGTTCGGCTGCACGCATGCCGTCTTCGTCAGAGAAATCTTCCTTCATATAGATGGCGTCTTTCTCTTTCATGACTTGATACAAACGCTCGTGGCCCATGATGACCGTCTCGAGAACAGCTTGGTCTTCATACGCGTAATGGTCCTGTTTGAGGACGGCGAGGCGTTCGCCTGGTGAGAAGCTGACGTCACCTGTTGTCGTCTCTTGCTCGCCGGCAAGAATTTTTAAGAATGTTGATTTTCCGGCACCGTTCGCGCCGATCAATCCGTAACAGTTGCCTGGTGTGAACTTGATGTTCACGTCTTCGAATAACTTGCGTCCACCGAATTGGAGACTTACGTTATTTACTGTAATCATGTATAGGATCCCTCGTTTTTCTGATTAGTTTACGACGTGTATTGTATCACGTTTTTTGAAAACGCGCAGTGATGGGTAAATATGAAACAAAAGTTGACGCAATTCGTATACCTTGCTATAGGGGGAATGACCATGAAAACATCAATCTCGCTTCGTGAAGCGTGGAACAACCATTATCGGAAAGACTTTTTTCGCCTGCTCGTCCTTTTCATCGTGACGAGCATCGCGTCTTACTTCATCTTCCGCTCGTTCGTCACGAGTGAGCAAATCGAAGAAATCTTGACTCAGATTGGCGATATGTTCGAGTCGCGTGGACTGACGTTCGATACGAGTGCGTTTGATACGATGATCGCCCTCTTCGTGAACAACACGCGCGTCGCACTACTCGCCTTTTTACTTGGGATGATCCCATTGTTCATCCCGTATGTGTTCATCGTCGTCAACGCGGCCATCATCGGCCTCGTCGCCATGATCGTCGACTTTGCCGGCGAATCGGTCATGAAAGTGATCGCGCTCGGCATCTTGCCGCACGGCATCACGGAGATTTCGGCCATCCTGCTCGGTGCGGCGATGGGGTTGTCGCTCAACCGACATATTTGGCACAGGATGCGGGGGAAAGAGACGGACGTCACGTTAAAAGCGCTCTTTTTCGTCGGGGTGAAGATGTTTCTTTTCATCGTCGTCCCGCTACTCGCCATCTCGGCTGTCATCGAAGCGTACGTCACGCCGCTCTTATTACAGTGAAATAGCCATCGTGTGATGGCTGTTTTTATTGTGACGCCGTCGTCTCGAAACAGCGGAGCAGCGTGATGCCATCAGGAGAGACGCGACCGTTCACCTGCCACACTTCAAGCCCATTCCTAATCGCCTCACGTATCAACTGGCGAATCAAGGCATCGTGTCTCCGGTTCGGATTTCCCGTGAAGACGGGCGCGTCGTACAAGAAGACATAGAGCAAGACGGCCCGACCGGCTTCCGGTAACGTTGCGATCAGTGCCTCGAGATGACGAATCAACCGTTCGGTCTCGACCGGTCTCGTCACCGCACGTCGTTCAAAGCGGGGGAGCGGTGTCACGAATAGTTCGGTGAGCGGCATCTTTACTTCCATATAGAGACCGTCAACTTTGAAATCGAGTCGCGACCGTGCGACGAGGGGTTCTCGTTCGATGCGTTCCGGAGATGAAAAGACCGGTAAGGCGTTGAGGCTCAACAAGTGAGCGACCCAGTCGTTGACGCGACCTTGATGAATGCCGATCCATTGCGTATCGTCGATCGAGATGGCCTCGACCGTGAAGCGGGTCGTGCGGTTCGTCCCGTCTGCCGGTGAGACGAGGCAAGGTACCCCATGAAAGACGAGGTCGCCGATGCGTCCTGTGACCGGACAGTGACAGGCGACGACCTCATCATCAAGCAACACGTCCATGACGAACCGATTGCGTCGCTTGACGATTGTCCCTTCGCGTAACGGTTGTTCGAATTGGGACATCAGTCGACGCGCGTGACCGTCGTCGAAAGCTCGAACGTGACATTTCCGGCCAAAGCACGAGAAATCATGCACCCGTCCTTCGCCTTTTTCGCGATGCGTTCCACGAGCGAGATGTCGCGGTCGGTCGCTGTCTGGGGCATCAGGATGCGCGTCGCGTATCGAATCGTCTCATACGTGAACACGCCGTTCGTCACGTCGACGATGCCTTCAGCATCAATCGTGATGCCTTGATGCGTCAACTCACTTCGGCCGAGCATCGCCGCGAGCGTGATGATGTAACACGTCGCCGCCGCTCCGAGCAGCATCTCGTCCGGGTTCGTCCCGATGCCGGGGCCGTCCATTTCCGGGGGAATCGAAATCTGTGTCTTCAGTCGTTCCGCCTCAATTGTCCCGACGTCGTTTCGTCCACCGGTCCAGTCGAGGTTCATGTGAAAGGTATGCTTCATAAAAAATCGCCTCCAATGTCTCTAGTGTAGAAGAGAATCAGTGGAGGCGCATAAATTATGCTCGAGCCCGCTCGGCGAATGTGCGGAGCGTTTCGATGATGACGTGTGTCGCTTTTTCCATGTTGTTGACGGAAATGTACTCGAACTTCCCATGATAGTTCTCACCGCCTGTGAAGATGTTCGGCGTCGGAAGGCCCATGTAAGACAGTTGCGAACCGTCCGTTCCGCCGCGAATCGGTTCGATTTTCGGTTCAATGCCAAGGTCACGCATGACGTCCGCGACCGTGTCGACGATGTGTTTCACCGGGACGATCTTTTCGGCCATGTTGTAATATTGATCGTCCATCTTCAAGTCAATGCGCGCTTCACCGTATTTCTGCTTCCATTCCGCGACAAGCTTCTCAAGCAACACTTTGCGTGCCTCGAATTTCGCTTTGTCGTGGTCGCGGATGATGTACTGGAGCGTCGTCGTCTCGACATCGCCCGAGAACCCGTTCAAGTGGAAGAAGCCTTCATACTCGCTCGTGTGCTCCGGTGCTTCGTCGGCCGGGAGGCGGTTATGGAATGCCATCGCCAGCTTCATCGAGTTGACCATCTTGTTCTTCGCGCTGCCTGGGTGGACGTTCGTTCCGTGGAACGTCACGGTCGCACCGGCTGCGTTGAAGCTCTCGTACTGCAGTTCGCCGAGTGGACCGCCGTCCATCGTGTAGGCGAAGTCGGCGTTGAAGCGCTCGACATCGAATTTGTGCGGGCCACGTCCGATTTCTTCGTCCGGTGTGAAGGCGATGCGGACCGGTCCGTGAGGAATCTCCGGGTGGGCGAGTAAATACTCGACCGCGGTGACGATCTCAGCGATGCCCGCTTTGTCATCGGCACCTAGGAGGGTCGTTCCGTCGGTCGTCATGAGCGTATGTCCGACGTACCCGTCAAGCTCGGGGAAGTCTTTCGGTGACAAGACGACACCGAGCGATTCGTTCAAGACGATATCGCCCCCTGCGTAATGCTCGACGAGCTGCGGCTTGACGTTCGTCCCGGTGAAGTCCGTCGCCGTGTCGACGTGGGCGAGTAGGCCGATCGTCGGCACGGCAAAGTCAACGTTACTCGGAAGCGTCGCGAACAAGTAACCGTACTCGTCCGTCGCCACATCTTCAAGTCCGAGCGTCTTTAACTCGGCTTCGAGATGACGAATCAAATCCCATTGCTTGGCGGTCGACGGTGTCGTTTCACTCGTGAAGTCCGATTGCGTGTCAATTTTGGCGTATGTCATCAGTCGTTCGATTAATTTTGATTGCATAAAAAATACCTCCCCAAATCGTTTCTCATCCGTTTAAGTGTAGCACGGGAGGCGGTTGAGGAAGTATCAAAATTGTTTGAAAACGGTCCTCGCATTGTTAAATGAGGAATGGAAGCAAATATGGAAGCAAAAACGACGTGAAGATGGCCGCTAAGCCCATCGCAGCCCCACCTGTCGCACCGGAGAGTGGATGCTCTGTTGCGGCTTGGGCCGTCCCGATACCGTGACTGATCGTCCCGAGCGCGAGGCCGCGCGTGAACGGGTCGGTCACACCGAACGTGTTCAAAACAAACGGACCGAGCATCGCGCCGAGAATGCCGCATGCGACCGCGACTGAGGCGGCGAGCGCTGCGTCACCTTGTAGCTGCCGTGCCAATTCGAGGGCGATTGGGGACGTGACTGATTTGACCGACAAGGCGATCAATACGTGATCGGTCAGTTTCAGTACGCTTCCGAGTAAGACGGCGACGACGATGGTCGAGAGCGTCCCGATGACGATGGCACCGAGTGCACGTCTTGCCCGAGCGAGCAGTGTCGGCAAGTTGCGATAGAGCGGCAGGCCGAGCGCGACGGTCGCCGGGCCGAGCAGGATGGTGATGACGTCTTTCGCCGGTTCATACACGTCATACGATTGACCGGATAAAAGAAGCGTCACAATCAAAATTGTAGTGCTTAAGAAGACGACGTTCGTGAACGGTGAGGCCCATTTAAATGACAGCTTTCGGCTGATCACATAGACGCCGATGGTGATAGCAATCCAGACGAGCGTCATGACGCATCACCTCGTCTCCCGGCAATCAAGGCGGTGACGGTCAAACCGACCGCGAGGCTCGTTAACAATGCGAGGAAGAGCGGGACACCTTCGGCTTTCAAGAGTCCGCCATACGACATGAGACCGACCGCGATCGGGATGAAGAAGAAGGCGAGGTGCCTCGTCAAAAAGCCGGCACTGTCCTCAATCCATTCGACGCGAATCACCTTCGTCAACAGGAGGACGAGAAGGAGCACCATCCCGATGACGTTTCCGGGTACGTCCCACGCGAGTGTCGCGACGATCCAATTGCCGAGCCAACTCAGCCCGAACAAGAGCGAAAGGCCGATCATCCATTTGATAAAAAGTTGCATAACTGACATCCTTTCGCGATTCCATTCAAAACGTATGCATTTTCTCAAGTTTTCACGCCTTGGTCAAGATAAAGGCTAGTCAAAAAAAGATGAGGGGTACATACGTTCGGTGTGGTACACTATATTCATCTTATACGAATGAGGTGGCGAGATGGAACTACAATCGGTAAAGCGGTTGATTGAATCACGCGAGCTTGAACATGGAAACGAAATTTTGGAAGCGTTCAAGCAACGCATCCATTTGAAGCTTGTCCCACGGACGTCACGGGAAGAAGTCGCAATCGGACACTCTAAATTTGGGGGCTATCCGGATTTGCCGAGTCCGGCACATTATCCAGGGGAGAATTTGACGTTCTTGGCCCAGTTCCGGTTGAGCGATTTCGCTGGATGCGAATCGGTCGAGCCGCTCCCGAAAGAAGGGTTGTTGTCTTTCTTTTACGATTTGGACGAACAGCCATGGGGCGATGCGGACGAACGACATTTGTGGCGCGTTGTCTACACGAGTGAGACGACGCTCGAGCGTGTTCGAATCGGTGAGGCGCTCAACGAACGTGCCGTCGTGTTCGAGGAGAGCTATGCCCCGATTGTCGATTCGTTGCTCGAACTCATGACGGAGGACGATTTCGTCGCGATGGAAGAACTGTTCGATGAAGGCGAAGTGCATGCGATCGGCGGACATCCGGATGCGGTCCAAAACGACGTGTTCGAAGAGATTGAGGACACGCACGGCGAACGCTTCTCCAATCCGTTCCTACTCTTTCAAATGGACTCGACAGAAGAGCTCGACATCATGTTCGGTGATGCCGGCATCCTTTACTTCCTCATCCCGACCGAAGCGCTCCGAGCCAAACATTTCGAAGAAGCGGAAATTATCATGCAATGCTACTGAACGCCAAAAGAGAGTCGACCCCAACATCGGGTCGACTCTCTTTTTGGTTAAACTTGTTTTGTCTTACGGAACCGTGCGAAGAACTCATACACGATTGGGACGATGAGAAGCGTCAACAGCGTCGAACTTGTGAGTCCACCGATGACGGTCACACCGAGCCCTTTCGAGATGAGTGCGCCACCCTCGAGCCCGAGGGCGAGTGGGGAAAGCGCCCCAATCGTCGCGAGCGCCGTCATGAGGATCGGACGAAGACGTGTGCCGGCCGCTTCAAGGAGCGCCTCACGCGTCGACAAGCCTTCCGCTTCTTTGTGAAGCACGCGGTCAATCAAGACGATGGCGTTCGTGACGACGATTCCAATCAGCATGAGTGCACCGATGAGTGCCGAGACGGAAATCGTCTCACCCGTCACGAGCAACGCGACCAGCCCTCCGATGATGGAGTACGGAAGCGAGAACAAGACGACGAACGGTGTGACGGCGCCGCCGAACGTGATGACGAGCACCAAGTACACGATGGCAACGGCTGCGAGCATCGCGAGGCCGAGCTGCGTGAACGACTCTTGAATCTGTTCCGTTACCCCACCGACGTCATACGATACACCGCTTGGAAGATCGATGTCCGCTACCCGTTCTTCGATGGCAGCCGACGCTTCCGTCGCTTTGTCCGTACTGAGCTCGACGTTGACACGTGCGAGCAGTTTCCCGTCGCGTTGGACGAGCGTGTCCGGTGTCGTTCCTTCTTCGACTTCAATGAAGTCCGAGATTGGACGTGGACCGAACGGGGTCGTGATGTCTTGCGCTTGTAAATCTTCGATGCTGTCATACGTGACTTGTTCGGTCGGGATGATGACGTCGAGTTGTTTGTCATCGACCGTCACACTGGCGAGCGGGCTTTCTTGAGCTTGGAACTGACCGATTGTCTGCGCGATTTGGAACGTCGAGACACCGGCTTCAGCCGCAGCTTGTTGGTCGACGTTGAACGTATATTGCATATATGATTCACGTAAGTCTGACGTGGCTTGACGGACGTATTCGGTCTCTTGCTCAATCGTCTCGACGAACGTCGGGACGATGGCCTCGAGGTCTTCGAGCGAGTTGGCATAGACGTTGTACGTCACCCCGCTCGTCGCGCCGCCACCTGTGAAGTCTTGCTCTTTCCACTCACCGGCCGGGGCGAGTTCGTTCAAACGTTCAATATCGGCAAGTTTGACATCAGCGAAATCTTCTGTGGCCGGATCATATTGTACGATGAAAATCCCTTGCTTGTTATTGCCCGGGTTGAGCGGGTTTTCGCCGCCGACCGTGAACTGCACGTCGGTCGCGTTCGGCTGTTCATCCATGAAATATGCTTCTGCAACTTCGGCTGCGGCAATCGAATCGTCAAGCGTCTGGCCTGGTTCTGGGTCGAACGTGACGAACAATGTCTTCTCCGAGTCTTGGTTCAAGAAGTTGACACCGATGGCCGGAACGAGCGCGAAGCTACCGACCAAGAGGAGTGTCGCGAGTCCGAAGACGACGAGCTTATGGTTGAGTGACCAGTCGAGGACGCTACGGTACCATTCGGCGAGTTTGCCTGGGCCTTCTTCTGGCTTCAACTTGTCACGGTTTTTAAAGAACGAGTCGGCCATCATCGGGACGACCGTAATGGCGACAAGGAGTGAAGCGAGCAGGGCGAAGACGACGGTCAATGCGAACGGCAAGAACAACTCGCCGACAAAGCCGGTCACGAAACCGAGCGGCAAGAAGACGGCAATCGTTACGATCGTCGACGAAGCGATCGGGATGAACACTTCTTTCGTCGAGGCGATGATGAGTTCTTTGCCGCGTAACGGCTCGTTCGGACGCGTGAGGCGGCGATAGATGTTCTCGATGACGACGATGGAGTCATCGACGACACGACCGATGGCGACCGTCATCGCACCGAGCGTCATGATATTGAGCGTGATGTCGAGTTGCTTCAAGACGATGAGCGCCATGAGGAGCGAGAGCGGGATCGAGATGACCGCGATAATCGTCGAGCGGACGTTACGGAGGAACACGAGAATGATGATGATGGCGAACAATCCGCCGAGTAACGCTTTCGATACCATCGTCTCGACCGACTCCTCGATTGGTTGTCCTTGGTCGAGCGTGATAGAGACGTTGGCCGTGTCGTATTCTGCCTCGAAATCATCGAGGATGTCTTTGACGGCGTTGACGACGTCGACCGTGTTCGCGTCTTGCGTCTTCGTCACTTGGACGCCAATCGACCGTTCACCGTTCGAGCGCGAAATCGACTCTTCGATACCGCGGTCTTCGATGGTCGCGAGTTCGCTCAAGGCGACCGTCGGGACCGTCGTCGGTACGTTGGCCGGGAGATCCGTCGGGACGTCTGTCGGCAAGTCAGCCGGCAGTTGCGGTGTCTCCCCGGTCGGAAGGTCACTTGGCGCGCCTGGTGCCTGCGGTGATTCGGCCGGTGAGTACGGGATTTGTAAGTCGCGGAACGCTTCAAGCGTCTCAGACTTCCCATCGATGACAACCGCTTGCTCCGTGTCGCCGAGCTCGTAGAGACCGAGGGCGATGCGGGCATCGTTCGCTTGAATTAACTGCTTGACCGTGTCTTCCGTCAAGTTGTATTCGGCGAGTGCTTCTGCATCGAACTCGAGTTCAACGCGACGAATCTCTTGGCCGGCGATTTGGACGAACTGCGCGCCTTCGACCCCTTCGAGAGCCGGTTGCAACTCCTCCTCGACGAGCTTCGTCAATTCAGCCAAATCGAGGCTCTCATCCGAGACCGCGGCCCCGATGACCGGGAACGCATCAAAACTGAGCCGCGACACTTGCGGGTCTTGGACCGATTCCGGCAAGTCGACGTTACTGAGCGCGTCTTTGACTTGCTGCTCGGCCGCTTCCATGTCGGTACTAAAATCATAGTCGATTTGAATGTTCGACGCGTTTTGGAATGAGCTCGAGCGGACTTGTTCAACTCCGTTCAAGCTTTTTAGTCGATCTTCGAGCACGGTGCTCACTTCATCGAGCACTTGCTCAGGAGAAGCGCCCGGATAAATTGTCGTCACCGAGACGGTCGGTGTCGTGATGTCCGGTAACGTTTCAAGCTTCATCGTGAGGCCAGCGAAAATTCCGGCGGCCGTCAAAATAATCGTCATCAACCAGACTGCGAACTTGTTGTTGACGGAGAAGGACGTGATCTTTTGCATGGTAGTGTATTCTCCTCTATGTGCGAATTGTTAGGTGGTGTCGATGGTGCGGGCTCGCTCAATCAAGCGGGCGATGATTTGTTGCTTTAGTTCTGTAGGCGGAACGCCGACGTTGAAATGTTCAGACATCATCATTCCTTCGAGCGCATAACGGATAATCATCGTCTCGACGGGATCTTTCGTCTGTTGAAACTGTTTAAAAAACGTATCGAGGTCGTTTTTCCAGCGCTCGGCGTAATCTTGTTCCACGGCGAAGAGCGTCAAGAAGGCAATCATCTTCTCGGCGTCGATTTCAAGCGGTGAGCGCTCCGGATACAGTCTTGTCTCATCAAATAAACGGACAAACGCCTCGACTTGTCCGTATCCGTCTCGTTGCAGCGATTCGTACAAGTCGTTTTGTTCAGTTTGAAGTCGTTCGACGATGGCGGTGAGTAATGCTTCTTTTGATGGATAATGATAGAGTAGGCCACCTTTTGACACGCCAGCCGTCTTCGCGACTTCATCTAATGTCAATTGATGGACGCCGTGGTCCATGATGATCTCGGTCGCGGCATCAAGTAATTTTTGTTTCGTTGCATTGGATCGGTTCGTCATCCTATTCCTCCTTTCTGTACCGACCGGACGGTTTGTTTCCTCTTCACTATAGGGCGTGCATCATTTTGAAGTCAAGAAATGATGGTTTCAAAACTGTTCGCTTATACATATATAACTACTGTAAACGATTTCAAAAAAGGGTTGACGTGAGAATGATTATCAGTGATGATAGTAATTGAGAGTAATTATCATTACCAATAAACAGACTAAAACGTGGGGGACTTACACATGAACAAAAAGTATATGGCACTAGGACTTTCGGCAGCACTTACGACATCTTTACTTGCCGCTTGCGCGAGCACAGAAGAGACAACGACAACAGGAGACAATGAGACGGCGGAAGAGTCGAAAGTCGTCAACGTCTACTCAAGCCGTCATTACGACGTCGACAAAGAGCTTTACAAACAGTTCGAAGAAGAGACGGGTGTGAAAGTCAACGTCGTCGAAGGGAAGGGCGACGAGCTACTCGAGCGTCTCAATACAGAAGGGTCGAACACAGAAGCAGATCTCTTTATCACGGCGGACGCCGGAAACTTGCACCAAGCGAAAGAATCAGGTCATCTTCAAGCGGTCGATAGCGACGTGCTTGAGTCGAACATCCCAGAAAAATACCGAGATACGGACAATGAGTGGTTCGGTCTCACGAAGCGCGCTCGTGTCATCGTCTATGCGAAAGACCGTGTGAACCCTGAAGACTTGTCGACGTATGAAGCACTCACAGAAGAACAGTGGAACGGTAAAGTACTCGTTCGTCCATCGGAGAACATGTACAACATCTCGCTCCTCGCCTCATTCATCGAAGTGAACGGTGTCGACAAGGCGAAAGAATGGGCAGAAGGACTCGTGAACAACTTCGCGCGTGACCCGCAAGGGAATGACCGTGACCAAGCGAAAGCCGTCGTCGCCGGAGAAGGCGATGTCGCCATCATGAACACGTACTACATGGGTCTCATGTTGAACTCAGAAGACGCGGAAGAAAAGAAAGTCGCGGAACAAGTCGGTGTGTTCTTCCCGAACCAAGACACGACTGGCACGCACGTCAACATCTCTGGGATCGCGATGACAAAAGCGTCGAAAAACTCAGAGAATGCAAAAAAACTCATGGAGTTCATGTCTAACCCGTCAGCTCAAGAGCAGTTCGCAAGTGCAAACTTCGAATACCCGGTCAATGAATCAGTCGAACCGAACGAGCTCCTCAAATCATGGGGTGAGTTCAAAGAGCAAGACATCAACTTGTCTGTGCTCGGTGAGAACCAACAAGAAGCTATCCGTGTGTTGAACGAATCTGGTTGGAAATAAGACGACTTCGGCTTGAACAAACGTTCAGGCCGAAGATTTTTCGGTTTCTCGGCAGTCCGACGGTACAACGCGAGCGCGGAAACTGATATGATGGGACAGGAAGTGATTGAACGAAAGAATGGGAGCTGTACGGCATGAACTGGTATGCGATGAAACGACAACTGAATGGATGGGCCATCCTCAGCTTTATCGCGCTCGTGTTCATCGTCTTGCCCGGCGTCATCGTCTTGGTCGAGTTGTTCGCTCCGGTGAACGACAACTGGCAACACATCCGTGAGTATTTGTTACCGCGTTACGTGCGGAACACGCTGATAATTATGCTGGCGACCGGGGTGCTGACGACGGTGATCGGGACGAGCCTTGCCTGGTTCATCACCGTCTACGACTTCCCGTTCCGTCGATTCTTCAAATGGGCGCTCATCTTACCGCTCGCCATCCCGCCGTATATCGGGGCGTATACGTACCACGGGATTTTGAATTACACCGGAATCATCCAGACGACGCTCCGGAACGATTTTGGGATTTCCGTGAATCAGTCGTATTTCAACATCATGACGATTCAAGGAACGATCTTCATCTTCACGCTCTTTTTATATCCGTACATTTATACGATCACAAGGGCCTTTCTCCACAACCAGTCTTCCTCGATGATCGAGAACGCCCGCATCCTTGGGCGCGGGTCATGGGACATCTTCTTTACGGTCGTCATCCCGATTTCTCGCGTCGCCATCATCGGCGGCGTCAGCCTCGTCTTGATGGAAGTGTTAAACGACTATGGGGTCGTGAAGTATTTCGGGATTCAGACGTTCAGTACGGCCATCTTCAGTACGTGGTTCGGGATGAAGGACACGTCTTCTGCGCTCAAGCTCGCCGGGACGCTCATGATCCTCGTCATCGCGATTTTGACGATGGAACGGCTCGTCCGGGGGAGAAAGCAGTTCAGCTATGCGACGACGAAAGTGAAGCCGCTGAAGCCGAGACCACTGAACGGATGGCATCGTTACGCGGTCCTCGGTTACGTGTCGACGGTGTTCGGGATCGCCTTCGTCATCCCGTTCGTTCAACTCGTCGCCTGGACGGTATTGACGTTCGAGCAAGTGTTCACCGCCGAGTTTCTCCGTCTCGTCTGGAACACGGTGAGCGTCGCCTTCATCGCCACGGTGATCATCCTCGTGTTCGCGCTCATCATCGCCAACTATACGCGATTGTTCCCGTCGAACATGACGCGCGTCATCTCGAAAGTGACGACGCTCGGCTATTCGATTCCAGGTGCGGCCATCGCCATCGCCGTCATTACCCTCTTTTTATTGCTTGATGAGTGGGTACTGAACGTCGCGCTCGCACTCAATCTCGGACAGACGTTCGTATTTCGGACGACGCTGATCATGCTCATCTTCGCCTATGTCATCCGCTTCCTCGCCATCGGGTACAACTCAATCGAGAGTGGGTTCGAGAAAGTCGGTAAGTCGTTCACGGAAGCGTCACGCATGCTCGGTTGGGGGACCGTGCAGACGTTCTTCCGCGTCGACATCCCGATGATCAAAGGGGCGATTATGAGCGCGTTCATCCTCGTGTTCATCGATATCATGAAAGAGTTGCCGCTGACATTGTTTTTACAACCGTTCAACTTCTCGACGCTCGCCACACAGGCGTTCAAGTATGTCAGTGACGAGAAGATTCACGAGGCCGCGCTCGCCTCGATCGTCATCGTGCTCATGAGCGGACTGTTGATCTTTGTTTTCCATAAGGTGCTTGATAAGGAGGCCGACTAATGTTTGTTCAAATCAACGACTTACACTTCAGCTATAAGGGTGCGCATGAAGAGACGATTAAAGGGTTCTCGCTCTCGATCACAAAAGGTGAAATCGTATCGCTCCTCGGTGACAGCGGGTCAGGGAAGAGTACGATTTTACGCCTCATCGCCGGTCTCGAGATGCCGAATCAAGGCGTCGTCGTCGTGAACGATTGCGTCTGTTGCGATGACTGCCAATTCATGCCACCGGAACAGCGTGGGGTCGGCATGGTGTTCCAAGACTATGCACTCTTCCCGCACATGACCGTTGAGAAGAACATCCGGTTCGGGCTCCATAAGCTTGGACGGAAAGAACGGAACGAACGCGTCGAAGAGATGCTCGCGCTCGTGAACTTGTCGGATTTCCGTCACCGGTTCCCGTACGAACTGAGCGGCGGTCAACAGCAACGTGTCGCGCTCGCGCGTGCGCTCGCACCGAAGCCGTCCCTCCTCATCTTGGATGAGCCGTTCAGTAACTTGGACACGTCACTCCAGCACCGGATCCGAGACGACTTGCGCCGTCTCTTGAAACAGACAGGCACGACGACGATTTTCGTCACCCATGACGAGGAAGACGCGGAGGCGCTCGCCGATCGTATCGTCTATCTTGGTGAAGGCAAAATTAAGAAGCAAATCATGACGGAGAACAACAAGACGTTCAACCCGCAGATTCCTTGCTTCGTGTAAAAGAAAAGCTCCCGTAGGACGACCGTCCTGCGGGAGCTTTTTTAATTATTCGGTTGCCTCAGCAGGACTTGATTCGTTGCCGAGCCGGTCGATTGCCGTTACGTAATAGGTGGCCGCTTCGTCCGGTACTTCAATACTTTTACGAGCGTGGGACGGAACGCTCTCAATGTGCACGTTCTCCCCATCAATCACTTGGTAAATCCGGTATCCAATGACCGCGTCGTTACGCACAGCGTGCCACGTGAGGAACGTACCACGGAGTTCAACGTTCGTCGGGACATCGAGTACAACGTCATCGGCAAGAGGGATTTCCGCATTGACGAGTTCGGTATAGACGACGAATCGCTCGTCATAACCGGCACTGCCGAACGTTCCGGAACACGTGATCAAGTTCAGGTTCCGTTTGTCCGTTGCGCCGAAGATTTCTTTGATGGGCGCATTCGCCGTCTCATAGCGCTCGGTCTTCGTCACCTCGAACCGGAGCGTGTTCCCTGCCTCATCGACGATGACGATTTCATCACCGGCAACGAGTTGGTCGAGCTCGTAAAAGACGGCGGGCCCCGTCTTGCTGTCGACGTGTCCGGCGATGACGGCATTGCCTTTACTTCCGGGCTTGACGCCAGGTTCGAACCAGCCGACTTGATCTTCGTCAGCCGGTACACCCATCTGACCGTTCTCGAGCAAGCCGACCTGTTCGATGGCGGTATCGACGTTAATTTTTGGGATTTGGATGGTGACCGGGGTCACTGCCTTAGCACTTTCTTCTTCCACTGCGAGCCGAAGTTTCTTCACCTCTTCCTGTAGAAGTGAGAATTCAGCCGATAAATCTGGACTCTCCTCTATTTGTTTTTCTTCTACAGGTGGTGACGACGATTCTTGGGCGCTCGTCCACGTCCAGAAGCCAAAACAAAAGAGAGAGAGCGCCAGAAACAAATGGCGCTTGTTCATGGGCTCCCTCCTTATTTCTTATTGTTCAGATACTTTACGGTTGCGAAGTGTGACGAAGGCGAGTAAGATTCCGCCAAGGACAGCAAGGCCAGCGTAGAGTGTGTTCATCGATTGTGTTTGTGCACCACCGAGACCTGTTTCAGGCATTTCTTCAGGCATTGTTGTTTCGTGGAACTTGTCAGGCATTTGTGTCACGATCGCGTTACCGAGTGTTTCACCGACACCGAACATGAACGCGTATCCTTCACGGAATGACATCCAAGCTGCTTCTGCATCACCGGCTACATATTGATCAAACGTTTGAAGCACGAGTGCTTCGTGTTGTTTGATTGCTTCTTCACCGGCAGCTTGTGGCAAGTTGCCTTCTGTTGCTGCATCGAGGAATGTGCTGAAGTCGACAGCGAACTGGTCAAGCTTCATACGAGCTTCTTCGATTTTCGCTTCGTCACCTTCGAGTGTGGCAGCGACAATGTCACCTTGGGCTGTGATGTGGTTGCCGTTCCATACTTTCTCGAACTGCGCTGCGCCTTCGTCACCGTATACAGAAGCGATGGCTGCTTTGAAGTCGAGTGTGTTCTGGTCTTCCGCCCAGCTCACGTAGTCGAAGTCTTCTGCTTGGTCGTATCCTTTTTGCATGCCGATTGCGGCGAGAGCGAAGTGCTCACCTGCAAGGCTGTTCAACGTTGAGCGGAGCTCGACGGCCGGTGTGTCGGCTGGTGAATCAAACTTGTCAGGCATTTGTGTGACGATCGCACCTGAGAGGGCTTTACTGATGTCGAACATGAGCTTGTATCCTTCACGATACGTCATGTATGCCGACTCGTAGTCACCTGCTACGTAGTTGTCGAATACAGAGAGGACTTGTTCTTCATGAAGTTCGAGGACGTCAGCCGCTGCATCTTTAGGAAGGTTACCTTCTGTCGCGGCGTCAAGGAATGTCGAGAATTCTTCGACAAACTCGTCGACTTCTGTTTCTGCCTCAGCGCGGAGCTCTTGGTCCTCTGACTTCGCTGCTTCGACGAAGTCTGCCGAGTAGTCGTTATGGCCGGCGAAGATTTCTTCGAATTGGGCCGCGCCTTCATCACCGTAAATCGATGCGATGGCAGGTGTCATGTCGAGTGCGTTTTGGTCGAGCGCTTTCATCGCCACTTCAGCGTCTGCTGCTCCGTCGTATGCTTTCATCATCGATGTGACCGCTAAGACATAGTGCTCAGATAGCAACTGGTCGAGTGTCGCACGAAGGTCACCGGCCGGTGTGCTCGCTGTCGGTGCGTGATCTGCCGCCTGGGCGTTGAGTGGGACGAGTAAGCCTAACGCTAATGCCGGTGCTACAATCTTGTTCATTGTTTTCTTCTTCATGTGAATCGCTCCTTTGTTTTGTGAGTGTTGTCGTTGTTTACACCCATCTAACGGAGCGGTTCAAAAAATGGATCACTCTTTTTTTATTTATTTTCGTTTTTTTGTTGAAGTGTGCGATAAACCCCTGGTGCGACGCCATATTTTCGTTTAAAGATTCGATGGAAATACGGATACGAATGAAAGCCGGACTGTTCGGCGATCTGTTCAAGTGAGTGTTGTGTGTAACGCATCTGTTCTTCAGCGAGTTGAAGGCGAATCGACTGAGCGTAGGCGATGATGGTCAGACCGGTTGCTTCTTTAAAGAGATGCACCGTGCGCGAGACACTCAGTCCGACCGCGTCGGCGACGTCCGCGACTTTAAAGTCGTCCGTCGCGTGGCTTTCGATATAGCGCATCATGCGGGAGACGACGGGCGGCCGCGTATTCATCCGATTCTCATGCATCGCCCGGTCAAGCATGAAGAGTAGCGCTTGGACGAGCGTCTCGATAATCCGCTCATCTTGGTCGATTGCAGGACGCCGCGCCTCTTCTGTGATGTGTTGCCAAAGCGATAGCATGCGTGCATCAATCGGAATGGACGTCATCGTCTGACGGGGCGCTTCTTCCCACCAGGCATCGAGCGGGGCACCTAAACAAAACAAGTGATAGTCGCCGCTCGCCGGGGTGTCGACGTGGAGCGCGTAATCATCGCCCGGCCTGACGAGCAACAAGTCCCCAGGGCGTGCCGCATACGTCTCACCGTTGATGACGACGCGGGCCGTCCCCTCCGTCTGCAACCGAATCAAATACGTCTCAAGTTGATTTGGAAACGGAAAAGTATAGGATGTAGTGTGATAAGAATAGCCACAAAAGCCGATCTCCATCGAATCTTCCTTTCTTAATAGCAAAATCGTTCATATTTCAATCATATCATGGATAGCCATGTGTTCGAATAGACGGTACGATGAAGGCGACAGAACGTATGAGGAGGATGAACATGAAACAATGGTGGAAAGAAGCGGTCGTCTATCAAATTTATCCGCGCAGCTTTAACGATTCGAACGGGGACGGGGTCGGGGACATCCCGGGCATCACCGAGAAGATGTCTTATTTAGCAGAGCTCGGCATCGACGTCATCTGGCTCTCGCCGGTATACGATTCGCCGAACGACGACAACGGATATGACATTCGCGACTATCGCGCCATCATGGACGAGTTCGGCACGATGGCAGACTTCGATGCGATGTTAGAGGAAGCGCATCGTCACGGCATCAAAATCATGATGGACCTCGTCGTCAACCACTCGTCGGACGAACATCATTGGTTCATGGAATCTCGCTCGTCAAAAGACAATCCGTATCGTGACTACTACATTTGGAAGAAAGGCAAGGACGGACAGCCTCCGACGAACTGGGGGGCGTTCTTTGGCGGCAGCGCCTGGAAGTATGATGAGGCGACGGATGAGTACTATTTGCATCTATTCAGTAAGAAACAACCGGACCTCAACTGGGAGTCGGAGACGCTTCGTCGTGAAGTGTACGACTTGATGACGTATTGGCTCGATAAAGGGGTCGACGGGTTCCGGATGGACGTGATCAACATGATTTCGAAAGACCAGAGCTATCCGGACGGGGAGACGCGGGGCACGGGTTACGGCGACGGGACACCGTTCTTCTTTAACGGGCCACGCATTCACGAATTCATGCAGGAGATGAACAAGGAAGTACTCTCGAAGTACGACACAATCACGGTCGGCGAGATGCCGGGCGTGAGCGTCGAGGAAGCGAAACTGTATACCGCTGAAGATCGGAACGAGTTGAACATGGTATTCCATTTCGAGCACGTCGACGTCGGCAACGGGAGCTTTGGGAAGTGGAACCCGACCGATTGGAAGTTGACTGATTTGAAGACGATTTTCTCGCGTTGGCAAGAAGGGCTCGACGAGGAAGGCTGGAACAGCCTTTATTGGAGCAACCATGACCAACCGCGTGCCATCTCCCGTTTCGGGAACGATTCGGCAGAATATCGCGTGCGGTCTGGGAAGATGCTCGCGACGCTCTTACACATGTTGAAAGGGACGCCGTATATCTATCAAGGGGAAGAGTTCGGGATGACGAACGTCGCCTTCGATGCGATTGACAAGTATCGGGACATCGAGACGCTCAACGCCTATCGCGATTACACGTCGAACGGACTGCTCACGCATGAAGAGATTTTCCGCGGCATCCACGAGCGTGGACGCGACAACTCCCGGACGCCGGTCCAATGGTCGGCTGAGGCGCAAGGAGGGTTCACGACGGGGACGCCTTGGATTGACGTCAACCCGAACTACGTCGACATCAATGCGGAAGCGGCCCGGAAAGACCCGGACTCGCTCTTCCACTACTATCGCCAGTTGATTCAGCTCCGGAAACAGAACCCGGTCGTCGTCTACGGGAAGTATGAACTGCTCTTACCAGACGACGAGGCGGTATATGCGTTCACACGGACGTACGAAGGTGAGACATGGCTCGTCCTGTGTAACTTCTCGGATGAGGAGCAAGTGCGGGAACTCCCGTTTGAAGTGAACGAACGCGTCATCGGAAACATGGAACCCGTGTCCCCGTTCACGCTTCGCCCGTACGAGGCACAAGTGTATAAAGTGTGACAAAAAACTCGCCTTTAGAGGCGAGTTTTTTCAGATTGTAGACAAAGTCACGTTTCAGGCGAACTGAAACGTGACTTTGTCGTTTTCGGGCCTTGAGGCGCTCTGCCCGAGCCCCTTTTTCAGGCGGGCTGGGCGTTCTTCCATGCCCAGCC
>NZ_JACSMC010000032.1:0-33008 GCF_018618435.1 Exiguobacterium sp. s150
CCTCATCTGAAGGCTTGAGCAAAACAGAAATGGACTGCGCTCGCACAAGCACTTCAGAATCCCACTGCTTTAGCTGTGGGAGTGTCAAGCATACGTCCCGGAAGCGAGACGAGCCGTTAAAGAAGCGGCAAGGGCGCTTCGACATGTATTCTATACGCAAAAAACTCGCCCGTAAGGCGAGTTTTTTCATGCTTGCGACAAATAAGGGAAGCGACAACCTTCAGGGAAAAACTTCCCTTCGTTCATGCGAATCATCCATGGACCGTCGCTGGACGGACGTTGCTCGACACCATCCAAATCGGGCGTAAATTTAAAGACGATTTCGGTGATGCCTTCAAAAGAGAGGCGTGCGACGACGTCACGCATATCGACAGGACGCGGCGACAGCACGGCGTACAGAATTAAACGCGAGCGTTCGATTATATAAATGACATGGACGTCATCGAAACGATACACATCCTCGTCCATCCCTTGATAGTAATGAAACATCCAAATGTGCATATCGTCTGTCGTATAGAGGCGCGGTGAAAACGGGAGTGATTCCAGTTTGAAACGCCGCCACTGTTCGGCATCGACGTCGACGTGTTCGAGTGGAGAAGCCGATCCCGAGACGCGGACGAAAAACTCCGGTTCCGATTGTGCGGAGAAGCCTTGCTTCTCGTAAAACGGTTCAACGCTTTCGTTGCAAGCTAGAAAATAAGGCAACCCATCCGTGTCATGTTGCTTGAACAAGTGTTTAAAGATGCGGGTGGCGAGTCCTTGTCCTTGTCGGATCTCGTCTGTCATGACCGTTCCGATTTGATACGCTTCTCGCGCGGTTCCGTCCATCATCACTGTCATCCGGCTCATCCCGACGCTCGAGATGACATTCCGATAGAACGTCAATGAATAGCAGCGATAACGGTCAGTCCATTCGCCAGCTTTGTACCACTCGCGAAAATCGATGCCGAATGTCTCGTCGGCTAAGTAAAAAAACGAGTCGAGTTCTTTTTCCGAATATTCGAGGTTGGTGATTGGCTTTTTTGGCATACGGTTTGCTCCTTTTTTGAACTTCAATGTCTGTTCCTGTACATTAGAGACAGAGAGGGGTAATACAGATTATGAAACGATATGAAGCGATTTTATTCGATGTCGACGATACGTTGCTCGACTTTAAACAGAGCGAGCACGTCGCTTTGCAGCAGTTGCTCGCTGCGTACAACGTTCACATGACCGATGAACTGAAACAACAGTATGTGACGATTAATAACGAATTATGGCGCGCCTTCGAGCGCGGCGAGGTCGGACGGGAAGACGTCTTGATGGGACGCCACACGCAACTGTTCGACACGCTTGGTATCACAATCGATGCACATGAAGTTGAACAGCGCTATCGCGACCATCTTCACTCGGGTGTGCACATCATCGATGGGGCGCTCGAGCTCGTCCAAACGCTCAGCGAACAATATCCGCTCTACATCGTCACGAACGGCGTCACGGAGACGCAGTTCAAACGGCTCGAAGCCTCGGGACTGCTCCCTTATTTCCAAGACGTGTTCGTCTCGGACGCGACCGGGTCACAGAAGCCGATGAAACCGTTCTTCGACTACGTGTTCGACCGTGTGCCGCACGTCGCACCGGAACGCGGGCTCATCGTCGGCGACTCGGTCACGGCCGATATCGCCGGTGGACGCATGTACGGGCTCGATACGTGCTGGTACAATCCGCATGAGATTGCGGCGACGGTCGAAACGACGTATGAGATTCAAGACTTGAACGAGCTGACATCGATTCTGTCCGGCTCAGCGGTCGATAAAGTGGGGCGGCAGTGATTGGGGCAACGCGTGAAGCGTCTCCGGGAACAGTTTTAACTCGCGGAGCGTCTCGAGCGGCTGCCAACGATAGATGAGGTGATCCCCTTCCGGGCCATGGAAGTCTCCATGTTGGAGCGGGAGGTCGCCCGATACATAAAAGTACATCCCGATTTCATGCACGGTCCGCTCGAGGTACGTGAAGAAATTTTCGGACACGAATGCGAACGTCGTTCCGGTCACTGCGGCTTCGAGTTCTTCCTGTAACTCTCGTGTCAAGGCGAGCTCGGCTTCTTCGCCGATGCCGACACGACCGCCCGGCAACGCCCAAAAGTCATCGTTCACGTTCCGGTGGACGAGCAGATGACCGTCTTGGACCCAAATGCCGGCGACCCGGTAATTGAACGTGCCTTGTTCGGTCGGAAATACGATATCCATGTTTCATCACTCCATTCCTATAGCTATAACGAGTATACGCCAAGGAGGCCGATTATGTTTCAATCACATGCCACATACGTTGGAGACGATTTTCGGGACGAGACGCTCCGTGACGTTCAACTCACGCAGACGACGTTCGAGAACTGTCGTTTTACCTATATTGATGCGACCGAGTTCGAGACCGAGCAGTGCCGCTTCATCAACTGTGACTTCACCGATTCAAAATGGAACGCCTCACGTCATAACGAGAGTTCGTTCTTAAACTGCACGTTCACCGGGGCAAACCTGTTCTTGTCGGAGTTCGACGAGTGCAAGATGACAGGTTCGTCATTCGAGTCATGCACGTTCGAAGGGGTCGTCGTGCGTGAAGGGGATTGGTCGTTCGTCAATCTTCGGCACGCCCCACTCCGGAAGATGGACTGGTCCGGTGTCCGGTTGACCGAGGCCGATTTATACGGGGCTGATTTGAAAGAGACGGTGTGGACGAACGCCGTCTTGTCCCGTGCCGTCTTGCAACACGCCGACTGCACCGGTGCGGATTTTGTAGGAGCCGAGATGGACGGGGTCGATTTTTCAGACGTCAATATAAAACGAGCGACGATTGACGTGATGCAGGCCGTACAAGTCGCCCGCTCGCTCGGGGCGAACGTCGTATGATGAATGAACGTGTACTCGAACGGTTACGTGAGTTCGTGAGCCGAGACGACAACGTTCGTGTCTTCGTTTTGAACGGGTCGCTCGCCAACCCGGACGTGCAACGGGATTGCTATCAAGACGTCGATGTCACTTGTTTCGTCGAAGACGTGAACGCGTTCATCGAAGACCGCTCGTGGATGGGGCCGCTCGGGGACGTGTTGATTATGCAGACGCCGGATGAGGTGCCGGGCCACGCCGACTATGAACGCTTCGCCTTTCTCGTTCAGTTCGCCGCCGGCCATCGTGTCGATTTGACCGTCCGTCCGCTTGAGGCGGTCGCGGCCACGCTCGCCGCTGATTCGCTCAGTCTCGTCCTGATTGATAAAGACGACATCGCCGGTCAACCAGTCCCGTCTGATGACACGTACCGCATCAAACGACCGACGCGGTTCGATTATGAACAGTGTTGGAACGAATTTTGGTGGGTGTCGCTTTACGTCGTTAAAGGCATCAACCGGAAACAGTTGTTGTACGCGTATGACCATTTGACCATCATGCGGACGATGCTCCGGCAGATGCTCTCGTTCGAGGTCGGGTTTCAAACGGGCTTTACTGTGAACGTCGGGAAGTCTGGAGACGGCCTCAGCCAACACGTCTCCCGGGAGTGTTGGGAGGCGTATCTCGACACATATCCTGTCATCGAGACGACTTCGCTCGAGTCAGCCCATCGTCAGCTGATCGATTTGTTCGAACAGGTCAGTCGACGAGTGGCCGACCAGTCAGGGATTCCGTTTCAGGAAGCAGAAGCACGACGCATACGTGACGCCTATTCGACACTTTGGTGTCAGCGCGATTAACTTTTTACCGAGTCGGGAAACCCCCTTGTATAGAAGGGGGAATGACGCTTGAATCCGTATACGACGTTCATCGCGCTCCTAGTGGGGAGTTTACTTTTATTTGTCGGCATCCGGACGAAAAAATGGCCCATCATCGTCGTGGCCTTGTTTCCGCTCGGACTCGTCGCGTTTAACATGTATTTGCTCATTACCGGACGCTAGAAGACTGCCTGTCAGTCTTCTTTTTTGTAGATGGATTTCACAAAAAACACTGTCGGCAATAAGATGCCGATGACGGCTTCGATGAGCGCAAACCAGCGGGCCGGACCGACCGGTAGGATGTCCCCAAAGCCGATGGAAAGGAGAGTGACCCCGCTGAAGTAGAGGAGGTTCTGCCAATTCGGATCGACCGGGGTCATCGACTCGAGCGACGTGACGAGGATGACACCGTTTTGTGACAAGGCGTAATAGATGACGGCAAATCCGGCTAGGACGCCGCACAGACTGACGAATAAGTGACTGAAGAAGCGTCCGTCAAAGCCGGTCTGCCGATACGTCTTGTGCCGAAAGAAGGTATATACGTTCATGCCGACGAATAATACGGCAATCGTGAAGAGAATGGTATTCATGTTCGTCTCTCCTTTTTTAGAAGGTCTATAACTGTTGTACCCTGCCCAGACACTAGGAAACGGACCAATTTGACATCATGAACGAACCAACGACAAGGAGGTGTCCGTGTGCGGCGTTACTTATTGATCGTATTGTGTTCAACGATTATTTTAGGGGGTTGCGTGACAAAAACGCCATTCGATTTCGATGAGATTGAGACGTATAAAATCTTTTACAACGTGCCGACAGACGAGATTATCGCCGATATGTCCAGGTATGACCTCGTGATTATCGAACCGATTTGGTACACGACCGAACAAATCGAGGCGATTCAATCGAAGGGGACGAAAGTACTCGGCTATATCAACGTGATGGAGGCAGATACGTGGAACCGGGCGTTAATTGGACAAATGGAAGAGGATGATTTCTTTTATCGGGACGGGGAACGTATCTATTTTCAGAGATGGGACTCGTATTTGACGAATATCGCATCTGCCAACTTTCGAAAAATCTTGATTCGTGAAATCCAAAAACAAATCATCAATAAGCATATCGATGGCATCTTCTTGGATACGGTCGGTGACATCGATGACGTTCATCTCGACTATCCTACCGACTTAGCCGAACAGCTCGACGGTTTAGAAACGTTTCTAAAATCAATCCAAGGCACGTATCCGGGTGTCCCGATCGTTCAGAATTGGGGAATCGAGACGTTGGAGCGGACGACTGCCCCTTACGTCGACGGATTCATGTGGGAAGGGTTTAACTATACGGCCATCACATCAGATTCATGGTCGATGGAAAAAATTGAGCGATTAAACGCGTTGCGCGAAACGTACGACATTGCCGTATTGACCGTATCGGATACGGAAGAAAGTGCGAGTCGTGATTTGGCCGAAGCGAACGGTTACATCCATTATCATGAGCCGACCTATTATGACACATGGGATTTTTAGGGATTACTTAAGGTTACAGGAAGGAAGTGTGCGGGTATTTAATGTAAGGAACTAATATTTTTACCATAAAACAACATAAAACTCGAAGAGGAGGGGATTCTTATTTTTTACGCTCAAGACCGTCCATGGATCAAGTGGACCGAAATCCTTGTCGTGTTCGCCGTATTGATCGGCATCGACCTCGTGTTTAGCTTAGGGTCGATTCAAAACGATTTAAACTTGTTTTACGTTGCGGCGATTTTATTCGCCTTACGGTACGGGACAATCTTTGGTCTCATCAGTTTCGCTCTGTTGCTTGTCTATAAGGTCGTCTATACGGGTTTCGTCGGTGGCGACATCTTCCTATTGTTCTACGATACAAATTCACTTCTCACGTTATTCTATTACTTCGCCCTCACTGTCATCGTCGGATTGTTCAGCACGTCATTTCGTGAACGGTACGAGATCAGTCAGTTCCGCAACGAGGAACTGAAAGATGAAAACACGTACTTGAAAGAGACAGTCGACTTACTCAACACTTCTCAGACGACACTTCGTCAAAAGTTACTCCAATCGGAATATAGCCTCAACCAACTGTATGAATTGGCCGTCTCGCTTGATTTACCACATCCTGAATTGATTCGAAGCGAAACGATTCGCCTCTTGAAAAAATATTTTCTCGCAAGTGACGTTGCCATCTATCACGTCGACCGGTCGCAGAAGTCGATGCGTCTCCTTATTCGCCAAGCGGAGAAAAAAGAGTTCCCGCAAACGATTTTCCTCGACGAGGCATCGGGCATGTTTAAACGTTTTTTCCAAGTCCAAGAGACGACGCTACGCCAACTCGATGATGAAGACTCGGACCCGATGTTGCTCGCGCCGATCACGATTGATGGACAGACGCGTGAAGTCGTCGTCATCATACGTTTACCGCTCCGTAAGTTGACGACCGATGATTTGCACGTCTTGAACATCCTCTTCTCCTGGATCGGGACGCGTATTGAGAACGCGCAGACGCTCATTCGAAAAGAACAGCATGCTTTGCTCTATCCGGGGACGTCGTTCTATAAAAAAGATGCGTTCACTGAGCTCGTTGCGTTGCAAGAGCAAAAGAAACTGCATCACGGCCAACCTTACATCGTACTCGAATATGCGCTTGGCTATGAGCCGGTGTCCCTCGAAAGCATCGAGGCCATCGTCCATTCGTACTTGCGGGAAATCGATGTCGTCGGCTACGACAAAGATGACAACAAGCTGATGCTCTTACTGCCGGGGACGAGCGAAGAACACCGGCAACGGATTTATGACCGGATTGAAGGCATCTTGATTCAGAAAGGGGTGTGAGTATGGCAACGATTAGTAGCACCGTTTGGATTTTCCTCTATGTCATTCATGCCATCCTCGCCCTCGCCTTGCTCATTGTGTTGAAGCGGAGAATGAAAGCCCCAGATTACGGGGTCGCAGTGACAGCCCTTTGCTTCGGGCTGTTTTTACCTTTCATCGCCGAGCTTGCCGTCTATGCTGTCTATCGACTCGCCGAACGGTTCGGTCGCAGTGGCTTGATTGAAGACTACGATGAATATATCGACTTCAAGGTCGTCAACTATGAAAAGATTCGTCACGAGGCGAAATCGAGTGCGAGCTTGCTCCCGTTGACCGATGCCATCAACTCAAAAGACCCGGCGATTCGGAAACATTCGATTTTGACGCACGTGAATAACTCGATTGACCAACAAGGGAAGTACTTGCAGATGGGTCTGCAGAGTAAGGACAGTGAAACGGTCCATTATGCAGCGGCAACGATGAACATTTTGGTCGATCAATACGAACAAGAATTGAAGCAGGCGAAACGTGACTACGACCTTGGGAATCCGGCATCGATTCGCCGGCTCGCCACCATCTATAAACGGATGATCCACAGTGAACTGATTACGACGGTCATGCTGACCGACAAGCGGGAAGCCTGGTTGAAGGAGTTGTTGATTGCCAAAACGCTCTTTCCGCCGACGGCTTGGATATATGAAGATTTGAATGAAATTTATCGTGATGCGAAACGACCGAAAGAGCAACTTGCTATCTTGAAAGAGTATGTGCATCACTTCCCGGAACGCATCGAGGCCCATCTCATGCTCATCGATTTCTATTATGAGCGGGAACGTTGGGCCGAGGTGAAAGCGGTCATGTTTATGATGCAAACCCAATTCTCGCTCGAGGACGTGCCGTACGAGTATCGGCTGCTATTTGAAGAATGGAGTGACACGACATCATGGAAAAACGAACTGTAATCTCATTCTCGCTCTTCATCGTCTTATTTCTCGTCATCGTCGGCGCGATTCAATACTTACGGATCCACTCGTTGCACACGCTGTTGCCGGGTATCGCAGAGCAGCGAATCGAGATTGACCAGATTCAAGGCGGAGAAACGGCTCAGACCGGCCAACATCGCCTTCAAGTCTATCTTGTCCGTGACGAAGAAGAATTGGCCGTTCAGACGGCTGAAAATATCCTATATGGGCTTCGCTATGCGAAAATCGACGTCCAAGAAATCACACCGGAACAAGTCGGGACGGTGACGCCCTCGCCATATACGATTCTCATCTTCACGGGAGAACGGACGACACGTTGGCCGCTCATCGAGATGAAACAATTTGTAAAGCAAGGCGGCAACCTCATCTTTGGCAACCGGTTTAAAGATGCTGCCTTCAATGAGCTGACAGGGATTGAAGAGATTGGGGAGTTTGTGCCGGACGTGTACGGCTTGAATTTCGAGGAAGTGATTTTCCCAGGCTACGTCGACTTGAATCCACCGGAAGATCTGTTCGTCCACAGTGTCGTCGATTTTGCCATCGCAGACGACGCAAACGTCTTACTGTCGGCAGAAAGGTTCCCTATCCTTTGGGAATATGCGGTCGGCGATGGGAACGTGCTCTATTGGAACACGACCATCACTAATCAAAAGATGACGCGTGGCCTGTTCGTCCAAACGCTCGGCACGTTGCCACCGGCGTTCGTCTCCGCACAGGCTGCCATCAAGCTCATGTATATCGATGACTTTCCGGCCCCGATTATGAGCGGGAAGATGAAAGACGTCTCGACGACGCCGCTCGACAAATCGGTCAAAGACTTCTTTGCTGAAGATTGGTGGGAAGACATGCTCCGAATGGGCGAAGAAGACGACTTGATTTACACCGGTGCGATGATTGGCACGTACGAGGAAGAAATGGAACTCGTCGATGAAGAGTTGATTAGACGAGGCGAATTCCCGATGCTGTTTTTCGGTCGTAAGTTATTGGCAAGCGGTGGAGAAATCGGTTTACATGGCTATAACCATCAATCCCTCGTCACGGCTGATGAGCCGATTGACCCGACGTATGGCTATATCCCGTGGAAAGATAAAGACGAGATGAAGCGGTCGCTTCTTCAAGCCGAGTCCGTGTTCGCGAACTATTTCCCGGCTGAGACGCTCAAATCGTACGTCCCACCGTCGAACGCCTTGAATCGGACCGGCGTCGATGCGATCGCTGAAGCGTTACCTGAACTGCGCACAATCGCGTCGCTTTATACCGGGGAACCAGAGAACGGGGATTTCGTGCAAGAGTTCGAGTTCGATGAGACACACCCTCACGTCTACCACTTTCCACGTGTATCGAGCGATTACGGGGAAGAGCGCGGTTCGATTTTCCAGATGGTCGACGCGATTGCCAATTTTGGCGTCTTCTCGCACTTCATTCACCCAGATGACGTTATCGACCCCGACCGGGCACTTGGACGTGACTGGGACACGATGTTCGCCAGTCTGAAAAAAATCAATGACGACGTGAATACAAACTATCCGCACCTGCAGTCGTATACCCAGCATTACGCGACGGAAAAGCTCATCACCTACCAAGCGGCGGACGTGAACATCTCGTTTGATGACGGGACTGTCTACTTGTCAGGCGAAGGGCTCGTCAATCCGTCGCATTTCACGGTCCGGCTCAAGTCCGGACAATCGCTTGAGACAGGTACGTTCGACTTTGGGACGGTCGAACAAATGGAAGCGGATCGCCCGCTCTACTTGGTCACATTGACGGCGGCGAACGCTCAGATTGCCATCGAAGGAGGCACACCATGAAGATTGGACTCGTGTTAGAAGGGAGTTATCCGTACGTGAGCGGAGGGGTGTCGAGTTGGACCCAGACGCTGATTGAAGAGATGCCGGATGTGGAGTTTCAAATCATCTCCATCCAACCGACCGTGAAGCGTCCCGAGGACATGAAGTATGTGTTGCCGGAAAATGTGTCTGGAATCACGCATCTCTATTTGAACGAGTCCGGTGTGAAGGGGAAAGGACGGATGAAACTCGCGCCTGAGGAAGAGCGGAAGCTGTCGGATTGGCTGATGTTGAAGAGTCCGAATCGACAAGCGCTCGGGATTATCGGGACGCGAGTCCCCTCGAGTGAGGCGTTTTTCGCCAGTGAGTTTTTCTGGCACAACGTCAAGACCGCCTATTCTGAAGAGATGAACGGTGGATCTTTCATCGACTACTTTTGGATGTGGCAAAGCATGTACATGCCGGTGCTTCGCGTGTTGCATCAGCCGCTCCCCGACGTCGATCTCGTCCATTCCGTGTCGACCGGTTACGCCGGGATGGTCGCCTCCTATATGAAAGAGACACAAGGCATCCCGTTCATATTAACCGAGCATGGCATTTATTCCCGTGAGCGCGAAGAAGAGATTCTTCAGTCCTACTGGATTCCGGCTCCGTACAAGCCGCGCTGGGTCCGTTTCTTCCACCACTTGTCACGCGAGGCTTACAATGCGGCCGATGAGATTATTACGCTGTTTGAACGGAATCGTGAATATCAGGAATGGATTGGGGCACCGAGCGAAAAGACGAAGATTATCGCCAACGGCATCGCCGATCGCCACATCCGTCCGGTCATCGAGCCGGTCGAGCACGACGTGTTTCAAATCGGGGCCATCGTCCGTGTCGTACCGATTAAAGATTTAAAGACGATGATTTATGGGGCGAAGATTTTACAAGAACGGCGCCGTCTCTTTAAACTGACGATTATGGGCCCGCTCGATGAGGACGAAGAATATGCCGAGGAATGTCGGTTGTTGATTGAACAGAGCGGTCTGACGGATTATGTCGAACTTGTCGGGAAAGTGAATGTGCAGGAATGGTTACCGACGTTCGATTTGTTGCTACTGACGAGCATCTCGGAAGGGCAGCCGCTAGCCGTCCTAGAAGGGATGGCTGCCGGTATTCCATGGGTGGCGACGGACGTCGGTGCCTGTTCGGAACTTTTATACGGTCGCTCGGACGACCCGTTCGGTCCAGCCGGGTTCATCGTGCCGCCTGTCCACCCGGAAGCACTCGCCGATAAAATCGAGTGGATGATAGATTATCCGCGTGAACGGATGCGCTTCGGCAAGAACGGCCGCGAACGCGTCCGTCAATATTATCGGTTGCAACAGTTCGTCGACCGGTACAAAGCAATCTATGAAGCGAGGAGGGAACAGTATGGCGGGCATCGGGTTTAAGTTACAGAAGTTGTTTCAAGAAGACTACTATTCATCCCGACTGAAGGCGTACACGTTCTCCGGTCTCGTCACCTCAGGACCTTGGCTCATCGTCATTTTGGTCGTCGGGACGATTCAATGGCTGGCGTTTCAAATGCCGATGCTCTCACTCGAGGAACGGACGCTGTTTATGTTGTCGGTATCTTATGCGTTCATCTTCTCGCAAATCTTGTTCAGTTTCCAACAGCTCGTCGTCACGCGCTACGTCGCCGATTTGTTTTACGAGAAGAAAGCACACGATATTTTTCCCGTCTTTACCGGAATGCTGAAAGTGACGATGCTCGCAGCAATCATCATGTACAGCATCTTTTGGATGATTTCACCGCTCGATTTTTTGTATAAGCTCGTCTTGTTCGTCTTGTTCATGACGATTAACGTCATTTGGGTCATGTTCTTATTTTTGAGCGCTGCCAAGTTTTATCAGGCGATCGCGTACAGCTTTTTACTCGGCGGTTTTATCGCGATTGGCGGTGTGTTCTTGATTAGCCGCATCCTAGTGGACCCGACGAGCTTGGAGCTGTTGCTCGGCTTCACGGTCGGGATGCTCGTCACGCTGTTCGGCTTATTCTTTGCGATGCTACGGACGTTCCCGCTCCGCTATGCGACGAACGAGTTTTCCTATTTCCGCTATTTTGATCTCTACCCCGATTTGTTCGCCATCGGCGTCTTGTACGTTCTTGGCATTTGGGTGACGAACTTCATCATTTGGTTCGGGGAGGGGCGGACCGTCGTCGCGGAATCGTTCGTGTTCAACCCGTACTATGACACGGCCGTATTCTGGTCTTACTTGACGATTGTCCCGACCCAACTCTTGTTCGTCGTCGCCGTCGAGACACGCTTTTATGAACGGTATCGCACGTTCTACGGCCTCATCAACTACGGGGGCGCTTTGCATCAAATCGATAAGGCGAAACAGACGATGACGACCGTCCTGAAGAACGAATTGATTCGTCTCGGACGAAGCCAAGGGGTCGTCACGTTGTTCGCCATTCTCATGGCGGGTGTGTTCGTCGGCTGGATTGGCGTACCGGAAGAAGTCGGTCAAATCTTTCGGATGACGACGCTCGCCGCTTTCGCGAACGCGATGATTCTCGTCTTGACGCTACTCCTTCTCTATTTTGAGGACCGGCGCGGGGCACTATTCGTTAACTTGTCATTTTTCACAGGCAACGCACTCTTCACCCTGGCGCTGCTACCGCTCGGCATCGATTGGTACGGCGTCGGGTTTGCCGTCAGTACGACCATCACGTTCTTTATCGCCGGTTTGCGCTTGATGTATTTCATGGGAAAAGTCGACTATTACGTGTTCGCGTCCTCGAATCGACGCAAGCTCGGAATCGAGCGCTTCTCACAGATGGGAACGGCATTGAATCGTCGCTTCTCGCGTTGAAGGGTTCCTATTTCAGCGAAAGATTGATATGATGTGTCCGAAGACGACCGAATTTCATAATGTTTGCCACTAGGGGAGTCGCATGACGCGGCTGAGATGGACGAGGTCCAGACCCTTTGAACCTGATCTAGTTCACGCTAGCGGAGGGAAGTGGGCGAAACGACTTTTCTCACGCTATATGTCCGACGCCGCTTCCGTTATGGGAGGCGGCGTTTTTTCATACAAAAGGAGGAGTTCATCATGACGTTCACCCAACACATCCGACAAGAAGCGGATACTTTGTTCCAAGCGAGTTTTGACCACCCGTTCGTCCGATCACTCGGCGAAGGGACGCTCGACGAGGCGAAGTTTCGCCACTATGTTCTGCAAGACTCATACTATCTGAACCAATTTTCGAAAGTGCAGGCGAGAGGGGCAATCGTGGCGCAAGATATGGAACTGTCGAGCCGTTTTTTGACACACGCGCTCCACACGATCGAGGCGGAACACGCGTTACATCGTGAGTTCTTCACGATGCTTGATGTGACCGAGGAAGAGCGACGTATGTTCGAGCCGGCGCCGACCGCATATGCGTACGCGATGCACATGCAACAAGCCGGACCGACGCTCGGGGACGTACTCGCAGCGATTTTACCGTGCTACTGGGTATACTACGAGATTGGCGAACGATTGAAAGATGCAAAGCCGGAGCATCCGATCTATACGGCTTGGATTGCGACGTATGGGTCGGAATGGTTCCGCGAACTCGTCGAAGAACAGATTGAACGACTCAATCTGTTGGCCGAGCAAGCGACAGAAGCCGAACGCAAACGTTACCGTCAGTTGTTCTTGAAGAGCTGTTATTACGAAGTGGCGTTTTGGCAGATGGCCTGGACGCTCGAGACGTGGGACGTTCCGGTGGAGGTGAGCCGATGAAGCGTGATTTGTGGGATAAGGTACGGGCCGAGCGGCCGCTCATCCATAACGTTACGAACATCGTCGTCGCCAACTTCTCGGCGAACGGATTGCTCGCGATCGGTGCGTCACCGGTCATGGCGTCCGCTGTCGAGGAAGTAGCGGAAATGGCGACGGTGAGCGATGCGCTCGTGTTGAATATCGGCACGCTCGATGCGACGACGGAAAGGACGATGATTCGAGCGGGACAAGCGGCGAACGCTGCAGGACGTCCTATCGTCTTCGATCCGGTCGGTGTCGGTGCGACGGCGTTTCGACGTCAAGTGGCGACTGCAATCCTCGAGCAGGTTCAGGTGACGGTTATCCGGGGGAACGCCGGTGAGATGGCGACATTGATTGACCGGACGGCGCACGCGCGCGGGGTCGACGCGGGAGAAGCGTTGCAAGACGTGACAGACGTCGCGCGCGAGGCGGCCAAACGGTATCGCTGTGTCGTCGCGATGACCGGAGAGACGGATGTCGTCAGCGACGGGGACGTGACGATTGAAATCAAAGGAGGAACCGAAACGATGACGCGGACGACCGGGACCGGCTGTCTGCTCAGCGCGGTCGTCGGCGCGTTTCTTGCGGTTGAGGCTGACGCGATGACCGCGACATCGACGGCGCTCGCCGGATACGCCCGTTGCGGGGAACTCGCGACCGCACGTGCCGAGGGATCGGGCGATTTCCCAATTCATTTCTTGAACGAGCTTGGGAAGATGACCGCGGTCGAACTGCCGAGCGACCGGATTGAGGTGGTGTCATGAAGCGCGCACAAGTGTTGACGATTGCCGGATCTGATTCGGGCGGCGGCGCCGGCATTCAAGCCGATTTGAAGACGTTTCAAGAGCTCGGTGTATTCGGGACGAGCGTCTTGACGGCAGTCACGGCGCAAAACACACGTGGTGTGCATGGCGTCGAAGCGGTATCGGCTGAATTGCTCGCGCAACAACTCGATGCGATCGGCTCCGATTTTTCAATCGAGGCGTGCAAGACCGGGATGTTGTTCGATGCGAGTCGAATCGAGACCGTCGCTTCCGGCGTGAAGCGGCATGCGTTCAAACAGCTCGTCGTCGACCCGGTCATGATCGCAAAAGGGGGGGCGTCTTTGCTTCAAGACACGGCTGTCGAGGCGCTCAAGACGGCGTTGTTGCCGCTCGCGACCGTCGTCACGCCGAACGTGCCGGAAGCAGAAGTGTTGACGGGTTTGACGATTCGCTCATTCCAAGACCGTCTTGAAGCGGCGGAACGAATCTTGGCGCTCGGTGCGAAGGCCGTCGTCTTAAAAGGCGGTCATCTCGAGGGTGAACGTGCCGAAGATCTCGTCTTGACGGCGTCAGAGGCCTTCCTCGTCTCGGCACCGCGTATCGACACGCTTGACACGCACGGCACTGGCTGTACGTTCTCGGCGGCGCTCACGGCCGAGCTCGCCAAAGGCCGTCCGATGATTGAGGCAACCGTGACGGCAAAGCGGTTCATCCAAAGCGCCATCACGTATGGACTCGAGATCGGAACCGGGCACGGACCGACGAACCATTGGGCGTACGGGATGCACGGAGAGGAGGGTGTCACGCTTGAAACGATCACGACGAGCCGAGCTCGCTGAACAGCTAGAGCTGTACTTCATCTGTGGAACGACGAACACAAAAGACATCTTCCGGACGGTCGAGACGGCACTTCAATGTGGCGTCACATGTTTTCAATTTCGCGAAAAAGGAAATGAGGCACTGTATGGAGATCAAAAAGAAGCGGTGGCCCGGACGTTGCTTCGACTTTGTCGCGCGTACGGCGTCCCGTTTATCGTGAACGATGATGTCGAGCTGGCGATGAAGCTCGACGCGGACGGGGTCCATGTCGGGCAAGAAGATGCGTCGGCCCGTCGCGTCAGACAGATGATTGGGGCGGACAAATGGCTCGGTGTCTCCGTCCATTCGCTCGAAGAAGCGACGACGGCGATGGTGCATGCGGACTATGTCGGCATCGGCCCCATCTTTCCGACGGACTCAAAAGCGGACGCCGGGGAAGTGAACGGGACGACGCTCATCCGTCAAGTGCGGGCGGCGTACCGAGAGCTCCCGATTGTGGGGATTGGGGGCATTCGGCCTGAACATGTCGAGTTGATTCGACGTGACGGGGCCGACGGGGTCGCCATCATCTCGGCCATCGCTTCGGCGCCGGACGTGGCAGCAGCCACCCGACGTTTCAAGTGTCTCTGAATTCGATTCGAGGAGGAAGACAGATGAACGTATTTGTAATTGGTGCGAACGGACAGATTGGAAAACAGCTCGTCGAACGCTTACAGGAGGAAGGCAAGCATGAGGTGACGGCGATGGTACGGAAAGACGAACAACTCGAAGATTTTAAAAACAAAGGCTATCAAGCCGTACTCGGTGACCTTGAAGGCGACGTCGCGAACTTGGCAGACGCCATCGACGGTGCCGACGTCGTCGTATTCGCAGCAGGTTCTGGCGGACATACGGGTGCCGATAAGACGCTCTTGATCGATTTAGACGGGGCAGCGAAAAGTATCGAAGCTTCAAAACAACAAGGTGTGAAACAGTTCGTCATGGTGAGCGCGTTGAAGGCGGAAGACCGCTCGGCATGGCCGGATGAGATGAAACCGTATTACGTGGCGAAACATCACGCGGATCGTCTGCTCGAGGAGAGCGGATTGACATACACGATCGTTCGTCCAGGGGCGCTCACGGATGACGCCGGGACTGGGAAAGTGAAGACCGGGGACGTGTCGACCGGTGAAGTTCCACGCGCCGACGTGGCGGCTTTCCTCGCCCATGTGATTGGCCACGAAGCGGCCTATAACAAGTCAATCGACCTCGTAAAAGGCGATACGGCGATTGAAGAGACGTTATAACGAGATGACGAAAACGAGCGGACCTCAGTCCCGCTCGTTTTTTGTATGTGCGCATCGACTCGACAAAGGGAACGATGCATCCGATAGAGAAAGTAGAGACGTACCTGTCTTGAGAAAGGGGTCCATCCATGACCGCACTGTTTACGTATATGGTCGTTTATCTCTTACCGGCCTTCCTGCTCAGCCATCTCGCACTGGATGTGTTGCTTCGAAATCCGCGACAAGTCGAACATCGGCTGCTCAGTCTGTTCGTCTTCGGCTATGCGATGTTGTTCCTGGCAGAGTTCGGCCGTCATTTGTCACCGATTGAACTCAGTCCGGCCTTCGTGACGTATTGGTTCGGGAACGCCGGGATTTTAATTTTTGTGTGCTCGGTCCATTTTATCTTCAAAGTGACGGGTGTCGGAGCCAAGTTGCCGAAATGGCTCTACCCATATGTCCTTTATTTACCGCTCATCCCGGTCGCCTTGACGTTCATCCGTCAAGAGAACATCATCAACAGCCAACGGTTCGACCAAGTCGGAATTTGGATTTATCCTGAGTTCAACGCCTCGTATTTGATCACGATGACGATTGGGAACGTGTTCCATTTTCTCATCGTCCTTTTGCTCGTCTATGCGCTCAAACGGGCAGAGCGAACCGAGCACCAGCGCGTGCTACGCATGCTCATTTGGACGGCGCTCGCCGTCCTCGTCTGGGACGTCGTGTTCGGTTATTTCCAATTCCGCGGTGTCATGCCGCCGTACGGTTATATGTATGGAGGTCTCGTCTGGGCCGTCGCGCTCGTCGTGGCGATGAACCGCCTCGACTTCTTGGCCTCGTACGCGAAACGATATGGGACGCTCTACAATTTGAACCCGTCCGCGATTCTGCTCGTCGACGACAACGGGCGCATCGAGAGCGCCAACCCGGCCGCCCGGATGTTGTTCCATACGGTCCGGGTCGTCAACGAACGTTTCGTCGACTTGTTGCCGGAGAAAAAGCGGGAAGAGTGGTGTCATCATTACCGCCAGCACTTCCAAGCACAAAAGAAATTCCTCGAGTTCGAGACGAAGATTCAAACGAAGACGGGGCAAGAGCGTTATGTCGTCATCGATGGCGACTTCGTCTATATCGACCAAAAAGTTCACGGGATGATCCTCATCCGGGACGTGCACTCGTTCAAAGAGGCCGAACAGACGATTCGCTTTTTCGCGTATCACGACCCGCTCACGAAACTCGCCAACCGCCGCGCGTTTTATGAACAGGCCGACCAAGCGCTGCTTCAAGCGGACACACTTGCCCTCATCATCCTCGACCTTGATGGGTTTAAAGGGATCAACGACACGTACGGTCACCAAGTCGGTGACGAGTTTCTCATCCATCTCGGGACGTTGCTCGAATCGGTCACGCCGGAAAACGGTCTAGCTTCCCGGGTCGGCGGCGACGAGTTCTACATCTTCTTGACAGATGTGACAGAGCCTCGTCTCATCGATTTTGTCAGACGGCTGCAACGGACGCTCAGCGAGGAGTCGTTCTTGCTCGGACGGCAATCGATTCCGATTCGGGCGAGCATCGGCGTGAGCCTCTCTCCTGGGCAAGGGGTCGACCTCGATACGCTCATCCATAAAGCCGATCAGGCGATGTACCAAATCAAGCAAGACGGCAAGAACGACTACGCGATTTATGACGACGTGTTACACGGTCCGAAATAACGGGAACAGACTCACGATAACCCGTTACAAGGAGGAGATGGCATGTCAGAGAAACCGTTAGTGACGATGCGCACTGAAGGAGAATCGACCGGGGTGAAGACGACGGTACACGTCCGCGACTTGGCTCCGTTCATCGTCGATGAACCGGAGCGGCTCGGCGGCACCGACGCCGGACCGAACCCGCTCGAATATTTGCTTGGTGCGTTGTCGTCGTGCACGACGATTATGATCGCCTACGTCGCGCAGGACCAGAACTTCGATTATGATGGCGTGACGTTCGTGACCGAAGGGACGCTCGACCCGCGCGGCTTCCAAGGTGTCGAAGGAATACGGACATATTTTGAGAACGTACATGTCCATATCGTGCTCGAGACGGTCGAATCGGATGAGCGGATTGCGGAGCTTCAAAAAGGTGTCGAGGCGAGGTGTCCGATCCACAATTTGATGCACGCGGCCGATGTCGACATCACGGCGACGTGGACACGAAAGTAAAGACGGGGCCAGCCCGTCTTTTTTTTGTGGGCGAACCAGGAATCCTCCTCCGCGAACGCGAACAAAGAGACGCAAGGAGGAGGGCATACATGAACGTCCAACCGATGACAGAACAAAACGCCCGCGCGATTCAAGCGTGGACGTACGAGGCACCGTATGATTTCTATAATCAAACTCCGTCACAATCAGGACTCGAAGAACTGATGCATCATCAGGCTGTCCATGAAGCAGGTGAACTAATTGGCTTTTATTGCCTCGGTGTGTACGCTCAAGTCCCTAACGATACATACAAATACGATGATGTGCATCTTGACCTTGGTCTTGGCATGCGCCCAGATTTGACGGGACAGGGTCGAGGCCGTAACTTCCTCGAGCTGGTACTTTCTGAGGCGAAGCGGAGCGGGAAGCCCGTCCGCCTCACCGTCGCGTCGTTCAATGAGCGAGCGGTTCGACTGTACGAACGCGTCGGCTTCCGGCAAGTGGCATCGTTTCAAAAAGGGGCGACCGAGTTTCTCGTCATGGTCAACTAATTATCCGTATTGACGTTGATGCGCCTTTTTTCGCTTCAAATAGTCCTCATCGGCTCGGATTTGATCCCAGCGTTCTTTAAAGATACGGGCCGATTCGGCCTTCTCTTCATCAATGTCACGCTCGTGGATGTCACCGTCCGCCTTATATTTGCGTCCGCCTTTATAGTTGGCATAGCGACGTGCCCGCGTGTAACCCATCTGAATGAACTTACGGGCCATGTCCATGCCGACAAAGTCGTCATTGTTGCGATATGCTTCAAACAGCTCCATAATCTCATCCGCCGATTGCTTGGCGATGTCCGGCGTCTTGAAGCGCCAGTGTGGCAAAATCTCACTTTTATATGGCTCGACGAGGAGCACCCCTTGCTCCCCGCGGCCGACGCGATACAGTTCGGGTTGCTCCCGGAAGTCGATCGTGTCAAAGTCTAAATCATAATCAAACGGCATCGTCATCCCTCCTCTGTTCAATCCATTCCCTGAACGAGCAAGGGAAAAACGATGGGAAGGAGTCCAAGATGATTCAACTCGAGACAGAACGTTTACGACTTCGCGCCTTTTTACTCGATGACGCGGAGATGATGTACCCTTATGCGAAAGACGACCGGGTCGGCCCGAATGCGGGTTGGGCTCCTCATCAATCGATTGACGAAACGCGCGACGTCATTCGTATGTTTCAAGCCGACCAAGACGTATGGGCCATCACGTTGAAAGCGACAGGCGAGGTTATCGGGACGATCGGGTTGCACGACCGGCGTCCGGACCCGAATATTCAGCACGAGGCGCAGCGGGAGATCGGGTACGTATTGAATCCGGCATTTTGGGGACAAGGCTACATCCCGGAGGCGGTGCGCGCGATGCTGCGCCACGGGTTTGAAAATCTTGGACTCGAGCGCATCTGGTGCGGGCATTTCGATTTCAACGCACAGTCGCGACGTGTCGTCGAGAAATGTGGATTCGTCTATGCGTTCACGACGTCTCAACAGCTGACGCGGTTAGACGGTCGTACCGTAACGAGTCTCGTCTACGTGCTCACAAAAGAAGACTACACGAACCGTTTGGCTCTCTGATGAGTCATCCGGTTTTTCTTTCGAAAAATAAAGCTTGATATGTAACCGGTTACACATTATGATGTGTTTGTAAGCGTTACCAAAATGGGGGGTGTGGAGATGGCGACAATCAAACAAGTGGCGAAACAGGCGAACGTCTCGGTCGCGACGGTATCCCGTGTCATGAACAATAACGGCTACGTGAGCGCGGAGGCGCGAGCCGCCGTCGAACAGGCCATCGCCGATCTCGATTACGCACCGAACCGTGTCGCACGGTCCTTATTTACAAAGACGTCCGGATTAATCGGGTTGATCATGCCTGACATCACGAACCCGTTCTTTCCACAGTTGGCACGTGCGATTGAAGATGTCGCCAATCAGCACGGGTATCAAGTCGTCCTATGCAACACGGACGAGCAACTCGAGAAAGAACAGGGCTATCTCGTCGCCTTACAGACGATGCATGTGGACGGCTTGATCATCACGACGAATCATTCGGATAACCCGAACTATGAGAAGCTCGACTTGCCGATGGTCGCCCTTGACCGAATCGTGAAATCGGGCATTGATGCCGTCATCTCAGACGGGTATGAAGGGGGGCGCCTCGCGGCCGACACACTCATCACCTCTGGCGCGACGCGTCTCGTCCATATCGCTGGACCCGAGCAATTGCAGACCGTGAAGCGGCGCACCGAGGGCTTTCTTGACGTCGCTGGGGATCGCCTCATCGGGATGACCCATTCGAACTTCACGTTCAAAGAAGCGCTCACGGCCGCACAAACGTTATTTGATACACACTGGCCGTTCGATGGCCTGTTCGCAGCAAACGATGTCATCGCCGCTGCCGTGCTTCAAGAAGCGGTACGGCGTGACGTGCGCGTGCCGGAAGACTTACAGGTGATCGGTTATGACGGCATCGAGCTCGGGGAGATGACGTCGCCGCCACTGACGACGATCGCGCAGCCAATTTATGAGATGGGGCGTCTCGCGACAGAGCGGTTGCTGGACTTGATTGAAAAACGAGACGTCGAGACAAAAGAGATGTTGTTGCCGGTTACGTTAACGGAACGGCAGACGACGAGACGGAAGGGGCAAGACAGATGAACCGAATTGTAGTGATTGGAAGCATCTCGATGGATTTGGTCGTTACGACAGATAAACGTCCACGCGCCGGAGAGACGGTGATCGGGAATACGTTCCAAACCGTGCCCGGCGGAAAAGGAGCCAATCAAGCGGTCGCTGCCGCTAAATTAGGCGGGACGGTCGAGATGGTCGGCTGTGTCGGCTCGGATGCGTTCGGGTCGAGCATCCGTCAAAATTTTGAGACGCATCATGTCGGTACCCGTCATCTGCAGACGGTGGAAGATGTGACCGGGACGGCACACATCGTCCTCGCCGAAGGCGACAATTCGATTGTCGTCGTTCAATCAGCCAACAAACATGTCCGCTTCACTGACGGTGAACTCGACGCACTGCTCGACGAGGACACACTCGTCTTGCTCCAGCTCGAGATTCCGTTCGAGACGGTCGAACACGTGAGTGCCTACTGCCGAAAGCGAAACATTCCGGTCCTATTGAACCCGGCCCCGTCTCAAACGCTCACGGATACGCTGCTCGACAATGTGACGTACGTGACGCCGAACGAACACGAATGCCGTGATTTGTTCGGCGATGTGCCAATCGAGGACGTGTTGCGCCGTTTCCCGAACAAGCTCATCGTCACAGAGGGGGTGCGGGGTGTCCGTTTCCACGACGGGGAAGGGATTCAGCACATCCGGGCGATCCGTGCGAACGTCGTCGATACGACGGGAGCCGGTGACACGTTCAACGGCGCGCTCGCGGTCGGTCTCGTCGAAGGTCGTCCCTTGCTGGAAGCGGTGCGTTTTGCCGTCGTCGCTTCAGGCATGAGTGTGGAAGGGTTCGGTGCACAAGGCGGGATGCCGACACGAGAAGAAGTCTTGATGCGATTGGAGCGAGTGTGATGAAGAAGCATGGGATTTTGAACAGCCATTTGACGAAAGTGTTCGCCGATCTCGGCCATACGGATAAAGTCGTCATTGCCGATTGCGGCCTGCCGATTCCAAACGGAGTCGAACGCGTCGATTTGGCGCTTCGCCTCGGAGAGCCGTCGTTCCTCGACGTCTTGGATGCGGTCGAGTCGGACATGGTCATCGAACAGATCACGATTGCCGATGAGGTGTTCACGGAAAACGAGGCAATCGCCAAAGCGTTGACCGAACGGTTCGACACGGTAGCGACATGTTCCCATGAGGACTTTAAACGGGAAGTCGCGACGGCGAAAGTCGTCATCCGGACGGGTGAGGCGACACCTTACGCGAACGTCATCTTGCATGCTGGCGTCATATTTTAAGGAGGGATTCGATGCATATCGAATTGAAACAAATCCATAAGGCATTCGGACCGGTCAGCGTGTTAAAAGGTGTCGATTTCGAGCTCCTTCCTGGCGAGATTCATGCGTTGATGGGGGAGAACGGGGCTGGAAAGTCGACGCTCATGAAAGTGATGACCGGGCTCCATGCGCAAGACGAAGGCGAGGTCGTCATCGATGGGGCGGTTCGTCAATTCAAACATCCGAAAGAAGCGGAGCGTGAAGGCATCGCCTTCATCCATCAAGAGCTGAATATTTTGCCGGAGTTGACGGTGACGGAGAACTTGTTTCTCGGCCGCGAGTTGACGGGTGCGTTCGGTGTCATCAAGCATCAAGAGATGAAGCGTCGGGCCCGCGAATATTTGGCCGAGCTGAACGTGTTCATGGAAGTCGATGAACTTGCGAAAAACTTATCGGTCGGGCAACAGCAGATGATTGAGATCGCCAAGTCGCTCATGACGGATGCGAAAGTCATCGTCATGGACGAACCGACGGCCGCGCTCACCGACCGCGAGATTCGGGCGCTGTTCGCGGTATCACGAGCGCTTCGTGACCAAGGGGTGTCCATCATCTATATCTCGCATCGGATGGAAGAGATTTTTGAACTGTGTGACCGCATCACCGTGCTCCGTGACGGCGTCTCGATTGGGACACACCGCATCGCGGACACATCGTTCGAAGCGATCGTCAAAGAGATGGTCGGCCGAGAAATCGGCGAACGTTACCCGGACCGGAACGCGACAATCGGGGACGTCGTGCTCGAAGTGGACGGATTGATAGGTAACCGGTTCCACAACGTCTCGTTTGACGTCCGTGCCGGTGAAATCGTCGGGTTCTCGGGCCTCATGGGGGCAGGGCGGACGGAAGTGATGCGCGCCTTGTTCGGGGCAGACCGGGCCAAAGCCGGGACGGTCAAGCTGAACGGCAAACCGATTCGCATCAAAAAGCCGAGTGACGCGATTCGTCACGGCATCGCCTTCTTGACGGAAGATCGCAAAGGCGAAGGGTTGTTGCTCGACTTCTCGCTCCGGGAAAACCTCTCGCTCCCGACGCTCGACCGGCGAGCGAAAGGGACGATTATCTCGAAGCAAGCCGAAGAGACGTTTGCTGACGACTATTTGAAAAAGTTGCGTGTCAAACACCACTCGATGGAACAAAAAGTGAAGTCGCTATCGGGCGGGAATCAACAGAAAGTCGTGCTCGGGAAATGGCTCGGTGTGGAACCAGACGTCCTCATCCTCGATGAGCCGACACGCGGTGTCGACGTCGGCGCCAAGAAAGAGATTTACACGATTATGAGCGAGCTCGCCGAATCCGGCGTCGCCATCATCATGGTGTCATCCGATTTACCGGAAGTGCTCGGCATGAGCGATCGGATCGTCGTCATGCGCGAAGGCGTCGTCACCGGGACGCTCACGAAACAAGAGGCGACACAAGAGCGCGTCATGACTTACGCGACAGGAGGACAGTGAAATGGAATTGAAAGCAGCGACTGCATTAAATCGACCACAAAAGCTCGGCTGGGGCCAAAAGCTCGGACCGTTGTTTGGTCTACTCGTCATTATCGTCGTCGTCACGGCGCTCGAGCCAGGTTTTCTATCGCTCAACAACATCTTTAACGTCTTGCGCCAAGTATCAATCAACGCCCTGATCGCGTTCGGGATGACGTTCGTCATCTTGACCGGGGGGATCGACTTGTCGGTCGGCTCGATTTTGGCGCTCTCGTCGGCGTTTGTCGCCGGAATGATGGTCGACGGGCAACACGCCGTCATGGCGATTGCACTCGGATTGATCGCCGGGGCGTTACTTGGCGCGTTCAACGGTGCCGTCATCACGTACGGGAAAGTGGCCCCGTTCATCGCGACACTTGCGACGATGACGATTTATCGGGGGATGACGCTCGTCTATACGGACGGTCGTCCAATCACGGGTTTAGGCGATTCGACGTGGTTCGAGATGCTCGGCCGCGGTTACCTCTGGATTATCCCGGTACCGGCCGTCACGATGTTGATTGCGTTCGGGGTGTTGTACTTCATCTTGAAGAAGACGACGTTCGGCCGCCACACGTACGCCATCGGCGGGAACGAAGAAGCCGCCAAGCTGATGGGGATCGGCGTCAACAAAGTGAAAGTCATGATTTACTCGTTGTCCGGTATGCTCGCCGCACTCGCCGGCATTATCTTGACGTCGCGTCTGAATTCGGCGCAACCGACGGCCGGGACGTCATATGAACTCGATGCGATCGCAGCCGTCGTCCTCGGGGGGACGAGCCTTGCAGGCGGTCGCGGATGGATTGTCGGGACGCTCATCGGGGCGCTCATTATCGGAACGTTGAACAACGGTTTGAACTTGCTCGGGGTCTCATCGTTCTTCCAACTTGTCGTCAAAGGAGCCGTCATTTTGTTTGCGGTACTCCTTGATCGAAAACAAAACGCGTAATCATCGAAAGGGGAAACGAAAGATGAAAAAATGGACAGCTTGGCTACTCGTATTGACAATGGTCGTCATGGCGGCTTGTTCGACGGAACAACCTGGCTCGAGTTCGGAGCAGGAGACGAAAGACGGAGATTTTAAGATCGGCCTCTCCATCTCGACATTGAATAACCCGTTCTTCGTCGCCTTGAAAGACGGTGCGGAAGAAGAAGCGGCTGAACTCGACGCCACACTCACGGTCGCGGATGCACAAAACGATGCAGCGAAACAAGTGAGTGACGTCGAAGATATGATTCAAAAAGGCATGGATTTGATTCTCATCAACCCGACCGATTCTGAAGCGGTCGGCGCTGCTGTCCAAAGCGCGAACGATGCCGGCATCCCGGTCATTACGGTCGACCGCAACGCCGAGTCAGGCGAAGTCGTCGCGCACGTCGCATCAGACAACGTTGCCGGCGGAAAGCTTGCTGGCGAATACATGGTCGAACTCGTCGGGGAAGGGGGGAAAGTCGTCGAACTCGAAGGAATTCCAGGGGCGTCAGCGACACGAGACCGTGGCCAAGGGTTCAACGAGGCAATCGATGGCAAACTCGACGTTGTCGCAAAACAATCGGCCAACTTTGACCGGGCCCAAGGGTTGACGGTCATGGAGAACATTCTCCAAGACAATAAAGACATCGTGGCAGTATTTGCCCATAACGATGAGATGGCACTCGGGGCTGTCCAGGCGCTCAGTAGCGCAGGGTTGAGCGATGTCAAAGTCATCGGCTTTGATGCGACGGACGATGCCGTCAAAGCAGTCGAAGACGGAACGATGGCCGCGACAGTCGCACAAAAACCGGCGGAGATTGGGAAATTGGGTGTCGAAGCTGCCGTCAAGCACTTGAAAGGGGAGACGGTCGAAGAAAACATCCCGGTCGACCTCGAGTTGATCAACTAACATAGAAAGCCGACGCATTTTAAAAAATGCGCCGGCTTTTTTTCATGCTTGTTCGATTGGGTGGAGCGACCGGACGATTTCATCTTTGACCGTCACACCGCGCGCTTCGAGCTCGGCGATTTTCTCGGCGAACTGAGGCAAGTGGTCTTTGTGCGCAATCAAGAGTTCGTCAAGCACGCGTTTCGCGGTCTCACCGCTCGGGATGAGCGGATTGATGATGAACGCTTGGAGTGCGAGGCCGTAGTCACCTGTCACGGCCGCCTCCTCGACGCATAGCTCCATATTCTTCATGACTTGGAGCCAGCCTTTCTCGGCCGGAGCGAGCGCACCGAACGCGATCGGTTTCGCACCGGTCGCCCCGACATAGGCGGACACCTCGACGACGTCATCCGGGGCAAGGTCCGGGACGGCCCCGTTGTTTTTTGTCGAGACGACGATGTGGGTGTTCTTGTTCGCATAGATCGACGCGATCGTCTCGCACGCCGCGTCCGAGTAGTGGGCGCCGCCACGCTTAGCCAGTTGCTCCGGCTTGTGATCGAGGTGTGGGTCTTTATACAGTTCGAACAGCTCGGCCTCTGTCTGCTTCACTTGTTCGGCCCGTGTACCGACGTTCGGGTCCCGGTACTCATCGAGCATATGGGCGAGCATCTCTTCGGCACGGTAATAGTAACGATGGTAACCGCATGGAATCATGTTCATCTGCTCTAGCTGTTCCTTGAAAAACGGCATCTCATGAATATTGGCTGGAATGCCGGAAGCGCCGTCGTACATCTTGGCGATGATTTCACCTGTGACATCCGTTCCGTTCAAGTCATGGACGCGGTGCCAGTGGAAGTGATTCAACCCGGCGAACGAATACGTCAACTCTTCGGGTTTCTTGCCGATCAATTCCGGTTCGGCCATCATCGCATGGACCGGAACGTTGCAAAGCCCGATGACTTTTTCCCATTTCCCGTAGCGGATAATCGCATCGGTCACCATGCCGCTTGGATTCGTGAAGTTGACGAGCCACGCGTCCGGACAGAGTTGTTTCATGTCTTCGACGATGTCGAGGATGACCGGAATCGTCCGGAACGCCTTCAAGATGCCGCCGGCCCCGTTCGTCTCTTGCCCGACCATGCCGTACGAGAGCGGGATGCGTTCGTCTTTGATGCGGGCGTCGAGCAAGCCGACGCGGAATTGGGTCGTGACGAAATCGGCGTCTTGGAGCGCCTCTCGACGATCGAGCGTCAAATGGACTTTGACGTCATACGGCGAGGCGTCCCACATGCGTTGCGCCATCTGTCCGACAATCTCGAGCTTCTCTTTCCCTGCTTCGATGTCGACGAGCCAAATCTCTCGAATCGGCAATTCCTCATATCGTTTGATAAAGCCTTCCATCAATTCTGGTGTATAACTGCTGCCGCCCCCGATGGTGACGAGCTTGATTCCGGTTGTCAAAACAATCTCCTCCTTGTCGTTTTACAAAAATAAAGCAACTGTGTAAATGATATGGATGCATCCTGTCTTCTTTTTCAGTATAAAATAGGGATACACGAACACAAGAGGTGACGAGATAACTCCGAAAGCGTTTACAAATAAAAACGAAATCAGCTTTATTTTTGTGAATTTCATTTACAGGAGGGCTTCCATTGTTACTAACTGAAAAATTGAAACAGACGGGATTTTCACCGTCTGAGCGTGCCGTCATTGATTACTTGTTTGCGCAACGTGAATTGATTGAAGAGAAGACGATGAAGCAAATCGCCGAGGCGACGTATACGCATCCGTCGATTTTGAGCCGAATCGCCCATAAGCTCGAGTATACCGGCTGGGTCGAATTGAAAGCGGGGCTATTAGAGGAAATCGATTATTTGAACCGTCACTTCTCAGACGTGGATGCCAACTACCCGTTCGCGCCCGAAGACGGATTGATGGCGGTGGCGAACAAGATGGCTGCCTTGAAACAGATGACGATTGAGGACACGTTGTCGCTCCTCGACCATGAGGCGTTCGAGCAAGCCGTGACGATGCTTCATGAGGCACGTCACATCAAAATTTTCTCAATCGTTCATAACTTGTTGCTCTGTCACGACTTTAAAGCGAAGATGAACCGAATCGGAAAACACGTCTCGATCTGTGAGGTTGACCCTGAATTCGAAGCGGCCAACTCGGACGAGACGACGTGCGCGCTACTCATCTCCTATACAGGGGAAAGTGACACGACGCTCCGGCTCATCCCGTATTTGAAACAGCGTCACGTCCCGGTTCTCGCTTTGACGAGCGTCGGCGAGAACGCCATCTCGAACGAGGCGGATTGTACGCTCCGGTTGACGACGCGGGAACGTCTCTACTCAAAGATCGGTAGCTTTACATCGAACGACTCGACGCAGTATCTGCTCGATTTGCTATACGCCGGTGTGTTCTCGAAAGATTACGAAGCGAACCTCGCCTATAAAATCAACATGTCGAAACGACTCGATCACCGCAAGAGTTCGAGTGAAATCATGCAAGAAGAAGAGCATCCGTTCACGTGAACGGATGCTCTTTGCGGCGCAGATAGAGGAGATAACCGACGAACAGACCGAGACCAAGCAAACTGAGCGCGGTCGTGATGGTGAAGAATGGGGGACGATACGTCAATTCGACGTCGTTTCGTCCTTCATCGAGTTGAATCGCGCTGAACGCATAGTTCGCCTGTAAGACGTCACGCTTTTCTCCGTTGACCCGGGCGCTCCATCCTCGTTCAAACGGAACAGGGAGAACGGCGTATGTTCCCGGGGCGGCCTCTTCGACCGTAAAGTCGAGGTCGGGACCGTCCCACGTGACCGGGATCTCCGGGCGAGCATCCGTCTCATCAATCACAGACTCGAGCGTCGCATAATCTTCCCATTCCACCGTCACATTCTCGAGCGCGTACGTGCCTTCAGGAAGCCGTAACGGCACACGAACAGCGAGCGGCGTGCGGAGCGTCATCGAGGTGAGGTCGGTCCGATAAATCGAGGCCTCGGGCTTTCGTGTCGTTCGATAACCACCCAGCTTGATGAAGAAGCCGTCTCCTTCAAGTTTCCGGATGTTGAACGAGACATACAAGTCGCCGATCGCGTCCCCCGGTACGTCAGGAATCAAGTCGATGCCACCTTCTTCAGAAGTGACGCGGAGCGTATCCCCATCGAATGCGGCCTCAACATCTTCGGTCGTGAAATCGATGGACTGAGCCGGGGTCGGTGTGTCACTTCCGTCTTCTAAAATGACGCCCGAGAGCATCGCCTGCTCACGTGTCAATACCGAGGCGTCCTCAAGGTCGGCTTGACGATACGTGGACGTCGTCGTCCGGACGAACGGAAGCCGGGTCTCACTCTCGTAGACGGCGTAGCGCTCCGTCTCGGCGAGTAAGTCGAAACCGTAAGGAACTTCGCTCGACACGTTTTGGTTGCGCATCCAGTACGGACTCGACAACACGTGGTGCAAGTTCGCGCGATTGCCGAGCGTGCCGTAACGGCTCACGCTTTCCCGTAACATATCGATTTCAAGATCACGCCAATAGAACGTCAGCAAATTCCCATTTAAAATACTTGAATATAGACTCGTCCCGAGGAACGACTGGACGATGGGCGTATTGTTGCGCAAGTGGACCATCCAGTCGAGCCGCTCGAGCGGTCCGGCGTCGGCTTTCACGACATCGATTAACTCCCGTTGCTCGGCACTGTCGTAGCTTGAACTGTTCACGAACGCCTCGTTCGTGTTGACGATGGACTTGTCGTGAAGGATGAGCTTCGTATAGCCGTTGAAGACGATGAGACAAGACGCGATCAGAACGTAAGGTGCGAGTGCGGGTTTCCACCAAAGTGACGCGACGGTGGCGAGCATCAAGAAGAAGATGACAAGACCGACCGGCCACGACGCGACATCACCGACCAGACCGAAAAGGAGATAGAGTGTGACCGTTCCGGCTGCAGCGATAAGGAACGCGCGCATCTCGAATCGCCACTGCGACAACCCGACCGCGACCGCACCGCCCATCGTGAAGCTCGCGAGATACTCCCAGCGGAACTGCGGCGCTGAGAACCCGTTAAAGAAACTGCCGACGTGCGGGCTGAAATGGAGCACGACGAACAAGAGGCTCATCGACGCGAATAGACGGAACGCGGTATGGCGATAGAGCGGACGATAGAGTGCGAGCAGCACGAAAACTGCTGGAATAATGAGAATGGTGCTATCGTATAACACGTTATCGGGGCGAAGCCACGGGATGTCATGGGCGAGTGACGGTCGCTCGTTCTGTAGAAAGCCGTACGTCGCCGGAACGAACGCGAACGCGCTCAATAAGAGTGCGAGCACGCCAGACCCGCTATAAAGCATCCATTGGTGCCGACGCCTGAGCCGATCTTCCGGGAAGCGGATGAACTGGCGGAACAAGACGTAGACGAGGACGAACACCAAATTGATGTAAGCGAAGTAGAAGTTGTTGACGAGCATCAGCGCGCTGACGGCGATGAACAGGTCCGCCCGACCGAGACGGATGATGCGTTCGAGCCCGATCACGAGGAGCGGTACCCATAAAAAGGCGTCCGCGAAAAACTCCCAAAATGTGACGTGCCGGATGTACATGACCGACACACCGTATACGACGGCACCGGCAAAGGCGTAAAGCGTCTGCACGTGAAAGAGTCGATACGCGTACGTCGTCAAGACGAAGACGACGGCTAGACGGACGATGCTGACGACGAGCGCGAGCTGTAACCAAAGCTCGAGGTCCGGCGTGACGAGACCGAGCACGTCGAACAACGAGACGACGGCGACGGTGAGCCAAAAGACGACCGACGTCGCGTAATAGTAGGCGAGCTGGGTGATGACCCCGCCGCCAAAGCCGAAGTCTTCCGCATAGACGAGGTTGCCTTTATGGAACGTCTCGTACAAGAAATGTTTGAACGGGACCATCTGCGACAATCCGTCGTTCGGTCCGGCGATGTAGCCGCCTTGCGATTGATAGTAGATGAAGAACGCATGGGCGACGATTGACACGAGAAACGCAGCGACGATTAGAATGACGTTCTTCATACGGTCGACTGCTCGCGTTTCAAAATTTTACTCGTAACGATGAACGTCGCCGGTGCGGCGATGAAGATAGCGAACAGCGGTGCGATCGATGTCGAGACACCGAGCTGTTCGACGAGTAGATAAATACAGACGGTCGTGACCGTGAAGTTGACGACTTGCGTCAACGGGAACTGCAAAAATTTCCGTAACGTCGGTTTGACTTTGAACGTGAAATAACTGTTCAAAAAGAAAGAGGCGACCATGCTGAGCGTGAACGCCACCACATGAGAGACCCCGTAGCCGACTTTCCATACGTGATGAAACAACATGTACACCAAATAGTAATTGAGGGTGTTAATTCCCCCGATGACGATGAATTTTATAAACTCTGCCTTTCGCTTGTTCATTCACACTCTTCCTTTGCATATTAGTCTCTTGAATCAAATAAGCAGGACGCTGTTTCGTCTCGAAATAGATGCGTCCGACGTATTCGCCGATAATCCCGAGGCTGACGAGCTGAATGCCGCCTAGTAACAGAATCGCCGAGATGAGCGTGAAGTAACCGGGTGTCTCGACACCGTCTTGGATGATGCCGAACAGCGTGAACAAGATATAGAGCATCGATAGCATTAAGATTGAGACGCCCGTGTAAAAACAGAACCGGAGTGGTTTTGAGTTAAAGGAAATCAAACCATCGATCCCGTAATTGAACAGCTGATTGAACGACCATTTCGTCTCGCCGTTTTGGCGTAAGACGTTCTCATATGTGACAATTTTTTGTTCCATTCCGATCCAAGAGAACAATCCTTTCGAGAAACGGTGATTCTCGTTCATGCGTAACAAGGCGTCGATTGCCTCGCGGCTGAGTAGGCGAAAATCACCGACCCCGTCCTCGAGCTCGACATCGACGATTTTATTGATGAGTTTGTAATACGTCTGCGAGGCGAACTTTCGAAGCCCGCTCTCACCGGTCCGGTCGCGCTTGGCGATGACTTGGTCGTATCCTTCTTCGTAACCCGCAATCATTTGAGGAATGAGGGCGGGAGGATGTTGCAAGTCGGTATCCATTAAAATGGCGGCGTCCCCGGTCACGTGTTGCAGACCAGCGAGGATAGCCGCTTCTTTTCCGAAGTTTCGTGAGAAGGAGACGTATCGGACTTCAGGGTGCCGGTTCGCCAACCGTTTGATGGCGTCTAGCGTATCGTCTGAACTTGCGTCGTTAATGAATACAATTTCATAGTCGTACGGGCTCCCCTCGAATTGCTCGCGGATGGCTTCAAAGATGAGTGGAATGTTTTTTTCTTCGTTATAGGCGGGGAGAATAAATGAGGTGACGTTCATAAAAAACACTCCTTTCTACACAGTTTGCGTAGTACCTCTCTTCCCGCTAAGTCGACAACTCAAGCATCGTCCCACAGTTTCCCACAAAAAACATCCATCCGCGAGGGATGGATGTCAGATTAATCGAGGGCGCGCAATAAGGCGCGGACGGGGCTACCATCCCCTTTTACGATCGGGAGCGGGACGGCGTTCAGTTCATAATCGCCCGGTGCGATATGGTCGAGGACGAGTCCTTCGAGAATATGGACCCCGTTACGGGCGAGCGCGTGATGGGCCGCCATCTCTTTACTGTCGATCGCATCGACCGACGGTAAATCGAGACCGATCAAGTAAATCCCGAATTCGCCGAGCCGGTCGGCAAGCGACGGCGTCAGTTCCGGGATGCGTTCCGGGAACACGAGTTTATCTGGCCAACCGTCTGTTTTAATAATGAGGCGTTCGACACCGGTCAAGTCAAAGCCGTCCAAGTCACTCGCCTCAATTCGCTCGTGTCCAGGCAGATGGATGACCCGGGCCGGCCCGATATAAAGTCCGGGATCGAGGTCGATGACGCGTTTTCCGGCGTCATCAAAGTGGAACGGTGCGTCGATGTGAGTGCCGGTGTGAAGGCTCATCGTCACTTTGCCGACGTTGACCGAGCCACTGTCGGCCATCGGCCAAGCGATGTCATAACGGAACGGGGTGTCCCCGGGCCACGTCGTCGTCGTATCTTCGAGCGGTTGCGATACATCAATCCAACTCATGCTGTTGCCTCCTCATAATTTCGTCCGGACGGTCCAGAGTTCCGGGAAGAACCGGTGATCGAGGACACGTCGCAAATAGTTGACGCCAGAAGAGCCGCCCGTGCCCATCTTTTGACCGATAATCCGCTCGACCGTACTCATATGGTTAAAGCGCCACATCTGTTGTTGGCTGCCGATGTCGAGCAGTTTCTCCCCGAGCTCGTACAAGTCCCAGTACGTGTCGACGTCCCGATACACCTCGACCCAGGCCGCTTCGACGCTGAGTATTGCGGATACAGAGAGCCGCTAGTGCGGACTTGTGAGCCACCGAATGCGGACGACTGAGCCACCAAATGCGGATACTGAGCCAGTCAATATGAAGAAAAAGGCCATCG
>NZ_JACSMC010000033.1:0-31886 GCF_018618435.1 Exiguobacterium sp. s150
GTTCCAGGCCTATAGCGAACTCACAGCGGCCATCGAGAACTACATATCGTTCTACAACCACGATCGTCTCCAGAAACGACTGAACGGCTGGAGCCCTGTCGAATACAGGTCTCAAGCCGCTTAGGCTGGTTTTCATTATTTACCCTGTCTACTTGACGGGGAGCAGTTCAGTATCCTCATGTACCGTACCTAATCGATTTCACGGGGAGAAATGAACAGATCATCCACGCGTTGATTGAGAAAATTCGACTCGATAAAGTGAAGCGAAAACGTAAATGAATATAAAAAGACATTCTCTTAGAAATGGAGGATGTCTTTTTATGCAATCATCATTGTTTTATTTTTGGTTGAAATCATTCCCCGACCATTCCGTCGTTGTCGTTATCACGCATATAGGGATAGAGCCAATGGTCGCTCGTGATGGGCATCGTAAAACCGGCGTCTTTCGCCTCCTGGATTGTCACCTGACCGTTCCCGTTCGTATCTACGCTCGAGACATCATTTGTGGCTTCGGGTGCAGCTACGGATTCCGGTTCACTTTCTGTGAGGCCGAGCGCTGCGTTCACTTCATCCGGGTTGACGTTGTCGAACGAGTCGGTGACGACATTTCCTCTGACTGTGTAGGTGTACTCATAGTGTGACGGGATATGTGTCGTCGTGTCGGGATAGGTGATGATCGCCTCGAAGTCGGTCGCGCTGCCGGCTTTACGGATCACATCCTCCATATAAGCCTGGTCCCCGTAGCGGTTGAGCGTGCTATCTTGTGGTGTGATGTTGTAGGCGTTCGAGACGCCCCCTAGCGAGTCGGCGATGACGTGTCCCTCGTCGAGATTACCGTGTTCGACACCTGGAACTTTCGCCTCATCATGATAGTAGCGACCATCCGAGGTCACATCCTCCGAATCATCATCTTGCAGGATGATTTCTTTAGCCACCACCCTCACAAGCTGTCCATGTTCATTCGTGAATGCCCAATACTCGCGATTTCCATATCCAATATCGACGACGACATTCGCCTCACGGTATCCAGACAAATCTCCACCATCAACGTTGATCAGTTTATAGCCGGAAAATTGATTGTTATCCAAATTTGTGACCGTTTCCTCGGCTTCTGCAGGCTTTTCTGCAGTCGTCTCCGCATTTGAGTCGTCTGTGCTCGTTTCAGTCGTATCGACGACCTCTTCTGTTTGAGTAGCGGGCTCCTCTGCTTTCTCAATTGTAGAAGGGGTGTCTTTACTGGTACAACCGGCCATCAACAGGATGGCCAAAGGGAAGGCTAAGTAGGTAAATTTCATTTTGTTCTCCTTATAGCATGTATATATGTAGATGAGTCAATACGATCTATGTTCAATTATATCCTCCGCATGTTTACGATGCGCCAATCCTTCACGTTTTGTTCGTTCATATGCTGGGTGACGCGTTCGATCATTCTAAACCGTTCGCGTTGACAAAAATTGTAGGCTTCTTCCGGTAATGGCAGTTCGACCTCAATCGCGACTTTCACTTTTATTCTTCGTTTGTTGAATCGACTGAGCAAATGATGTTCCAGCTTCGTGATGAACGTGTCGTCGTCAACACCCTCTTCTGACTTCAGTACGCCGGTTATCTCAGGACTGATTCCATCAAGGTGGTGTTTGATTTCAAACGGTGTCGCATCCAAGTACTCGCAAAGGTGATCAAAGCGTAGTATCTCTGTACCGTGATATTGCTGGATCCATTCTTGAAGTCGCATAAGGAGAACCCCTTTTTAGTTCAAGTGTACCTCGTAGGGTTTTAACAAACAGTGACGAAGTCGTGTACAGCGTGTTTAGGGTGCCGCACATGAGACCTGTTCGATTTCATATTCTGTCCTTCCTTAAAAACGAACTTTGTTCTGAGCCTCCATCTCTGCTAGCTTTGCCTTTTTCACATCAGGATCAGTGGTGAACCGATAGCTGCTCCCCTCATGGATCCAGGTCTCATCAAGGATGATGCCATTCATAATATGATGATACGGCATGGCGGTGCATAACGTGTATGCTTTCAGATAGTGTGCAGCTTCCTGAATGGAGACACACTCCTTTACTTCTACCCCGTCTTTAAAAATCAGGACGGGTTTATTCGTCTTGTTTATTGCGATTGGTTTTCGCAAATCCATTTCTCTCACTCCTCCCATCATCATACCTTACCTATTTATGTATATGGTCAACCGCAAGAAGTAAAAGCTATTTAACAAATACCGGATTATAATAAAGGTATGTTGGATAATTTTACAATAATTTTAAAGTGGAGTGATAGAAGATGAATAAATTGATCAAGATTGGGAGTGCCGTTCTATTTAGTGGAGCGCTATTGGTGTCGCCCTATGGGGAAGCATCGGCCGCTGCGAGTATCAAAGTCCATTACATCGATGTCGGGCAGGGAGACGCCATCTACATCAAGATGCCGAGCGGTGAGGACGTCATCATCGACGGGGGGAACAAAGGAAAGGGCGAGGCCATCGTCGCCTACCTCAAAATGCAAAAAGTCGACGATATCGAGGTATTGATCTCGACGCATCCGGATGCGGATCATATCGGCGGATTGGACGAAATTTTAGATGCCTACCGTGTCGAGAACGTTTACGCGCCGAAAGTGAAGCACACGACCCAGGCCTACAAAGATTTCCTTCAAGCCGTCAAACGGGAAAAGAAGACCATCAAAACGGCACAGGCCGGCGTGAATCTACCGATCAAAGGTGTGAATGCGAAGTTTGTCGGACCGGTCAAAGCCTACTCGAACAGTGACTTGAACAACTGGAGTGCTGTCCTTCATGTGATGTATAAGAAGAACACGTTCTTGTTCACAGGGGACGCGGAACACGTATCCGAGCAGGACATGATAGCGAAGAAACAGACACTCCGTGCGGATGTCTTAAAGGTGGGCCATCACGGTGCCAAGACGTCGACAAGCAGCACGTTCTTGAATACGGTAAAACCGAAGCATGCCATCATCAGTGTCGGGAAGAACAGCTACGGGCACCCGACGTCCGAAGTGGTGACGAACTTGAAACGTCAGAAGGTGAACACACTTCGCACAGATAAGAACGGTACAATCATCATCACGGGGAACGGCTCGAGTTACGCCGTGAAGAAATCAAAATGAAGCGACGGAGAGGAATCATCGACCGCTTTGAAGGGGACTTGGCTGTCGTCGAATTCGGGGAAGTGATGGAAGACATTCCAAAGACACGACTCCCTGAATCGGTTCAATCTGGGGATGTGCTTTGGTTTTACGAAGATGGACGAGTCGAAGTTGACTTAGAGGGAAAACAACGGTTATCGAAAGAAATCGATGAATTGATGGATGAGCTTTGGGAAGACTAGACATGTTATTGGTAGAAAAAAGTGGAGGGATTTCTACATGGAAAAAAGCCTTAGTTTAGACATTTTGTCGAGAACAGATACATTGCAGGATTCTTTTGAAAGAGCCACACGTAGCATAGAGATGTTCAACCAATCAAATGCATGGCAGGAATCCCTTGAAAGAGCCGCACGTAGTATGGAGATGCTCAGCCGATCAAAATGCATGGCAGGAATCCCTTAAAAGAGCCGCACGTAGCATGGAGATGTTCAATCGATCAAATGCATGGCAAGAATCCCTTGAAAGAACCGTACGTAATATGGAAATGTTCAAACTTTCAAGTGAAGTTTTAGAAGAAAATATATTACTTTTAGATAAAAAATTGTTGTCTTCCGTTGCTTTTGAAGACACTTCACCTGAGATGATTATGAATGAAGAAACAAAAGAAGAGCTTAAAGAGGAAATTGAACATTTGATTAAAACAGAAAGCGTCTTATCAACTGAAGTGTTTGTTTGTAGGTTGATTATAATGTTGCAATGTTTACAGATGGTCGGAGTCGATTTTTTTGATTCAGATGCTGTTAACGGTTTAACTGCTGTGCTTATGTTTTATTTAGACAGATCACGTAAATAATTTTGTTGAAACAACTAAAAACTGTTAGGTATTACAAATTCCTCACAAGGCAAACTTCTTTTGAGAAAATTAATGCCTTGTGAGTATTTAATGTAGATATTCTTCATCCGCCACTATTTATATTAATCGTTCAATATTCAACAGAGCAGTTCTTGGTATAGATTTTCTTTCTTCCTCAAGCAACACGTCATGCCAATGATTTTCAAGCGATTTCAAAAGTGGTTTTTCAACCTTATTGTTTTTCTCTAAATCATGTAATGGATGCACGGTTCGTTCAGGGTCGAAGTGACCACTGACCAATGGTTGATTCGGTAATGCGATTGTATAAGCAACAAGTTGATCCTCAGCAAAGTCATGGTTGTTTGCGACACCGAATGACTGGAACCCGAATCCTTTATCGTGAATGTACATGAGCGGCTCATCGATGCAATCCACCTTCAGGTTCGTCTCGATGGCCGCTTTTGCGTTCAGATAGGACTCGACTTCTTCTGGGAACACACTCTGTACGGCATGAACCCGTTCATAAAGACTGAGGTCAGCGTCTTTCCATCTCATCCAGTTCTTCACGGACGCCCTTCGCCGTCGGCGTCGTTTTTTGAACGAGGCGAGACGTCACCATCATGTCCGTGTGATTGACCGTGCTCTCGCCTGTCGTCCGGAGACGCTGTCCCCCGAAGACCGGGAGGTCGCCGATTCTTGCCTTCGGGAAGATCCGTTCACCCGGGACCTCTATCAAGGACTTCAACATATCCGATATGTGCTGAAGGCCACGTGCCATGGACAGGCGAAACGTCGACTGACCGATTGGTTGGATCGTTATCAGTCCCATCCTTGCGGTCCTCTGGCGAAGATCGCGAAATCGATCCAGAACCGAGAGGAAGCGATGCGTCGAACGATCGTGTCCAGTCTATCGAACGGAAAGATGGAAGGAACGAACAACAAAATCAAGCTTATCAAACGCCGTGGTTATGGCTACCGAAACCTCGAACGTTTCTTTTTGAGATTACGCTTCGAGCTTGGTCGTTAAAATAGCAACCACGTGTTATGGTGATGAGCCCATAAAATAGAAGCCATTTCTTGTATACATTCGATGTCGAAATTTCGATTCCCGTTCCTGATATAAAAGATAGTGTATACAAAAAAAGATAAAGATTAGAACATCTGATAGGGGAATGACGGCAGGTTCAATGCCGATATATATATATATTTACCGGTGGTTTCCGTCTATAGAGCTGTCTGTTCAGAGATTGATGGCGGTCGCGTAAAAAGTACGAGAGGGTAGGTTCAGACCCAAAAGAGCAATGTCGACATGTGATGACCAAAGTTCTATCCATTCTTGCGTGACTAGTTTGGACTTCCAACCAACATGCAGACGCTCTATGATTTGAGTAAGGGGGATAAATAAGATGCATCTTACGTACCGCCAATTATCGATGGCCGAGGTTTTATATTATTTACCTGGGGTGACGGTCACCAACCTGGCCAATCAATTCTTAGTCACTCGAAAAACGATTTACACCGATATAGAGACGATTCGTCACTGGTTGAAAGATACACAGTTAGGAAGCCTTTTAAAAGACGAGTTGGGGCGTTATAGCATTCGAGTGTCAACTCCGAGTTTTGATGAGCGGCTCGGGGAAGAGATGCAGGCGTTCCGATCTTATGAAATCGGCGAGCGGCAAGCGGTACTCTTATATCTGCTTTTTACTCGGCTCAATGGGCACCTCGAAAATTTCATGGAAGAGCTTCAAGTCAGTCGAAATACCGTTCTGAACGATTTGGCGACATTACGTGACATTTTGAGCCATTATCAAGTCAATCTGATTCACGACACAAGGGCCTATCGTTTCGAGGGTGAGGAAATAATTGTTCGTCGCACCTTGATCAACCTTCTTAGCCCATACACTCAAAAACTGCATCGCATCGGATTACTTAAAGAGACGAGCCCAGTCACCTCACAGGCGTCCCATATGTACCAGCTGGCAAAACAGATCCAATCGATAAGAATAGCCCAAGGCCATTCATTGACCGCGCCGTTCAATGAGGCTGAGTATGACAACGTGCTACAGAAAGGGTTGTCCATCCGGCTGGAACAAGATACATCCTTGGACATCGCGACGACCTTCGTCAAACAACTCTCTTCGTTGATTCATATAGAGATCGACCCTCGCGCCATCCCGCTTATCCATGCCCATTTGACGGCGGCCTTGTATCGACATGCGGTAGGGATTGTATACCCGAACCCGTTATATAAGGACGTGCTACAACAGTTTCCACATATGTTCCGACTCATCAAAGTCAGCCTACGTACGTTAATCACGACCCGGATGAGTAAAGACTTCGAGGAGCAGGAAGCCTCTTTCTTGACACTTCTTGTCAATAGCCACTTAATAGAGGCCCCACATCGTAAGCTGACGATCGCTTGTTATGAAGGGACGACGATATCGTACTCCATTCGAGAGCAACTCATAAAAGCCGGCGTCACGGCTGAAATGATCGAGTGTCGCTCCTTTGAGAACATTGAACACGCTGATGTGCTCATCACCACGACGGCTCCACCAAGGGACGTGGCAAAAAAGGACTGGATCCGGGTGGCACCGATTTTGACGGAAGCCGACCTCATCAAGTTGAAACCTTATATCAGCAAGCAGACGTTTAACCGTCAAATGATATTGCGAGTCGTCAAACGAAACGTGTCTGAGGCCAGGTACCGAGCCATCTTGAATGAAATCAAAGTAGAGGAGCAACTACACCACCATCAGAATAAAGGGGATTATCCGATCATGCTACGAGATTTACTGACAGAAGAAACCATACATGTCACGGCAGACACGTTACCGTGGGAAGAAGCCGTCCGTCTAGCGGCGCGACCACTTCTTGAGACAAAACGCATTGAACCGGGATATGTCGATGCTGTCATTGAAAACATTCACGCTAATGGGGCCTACATGGTTCTACGCGATGACTTCGCACTCCCACACGCGCGGCCGAGCGAACAAGTGAACGAGTTGAGCATGAGCCTACTGGTGCTCAGAGAATCGATCCCATTCTCAAATGAAGAAGTCCCGGTAAACGTCATTGTGTTCTTGGCGGCCGTGGATACTGACTCTCATCTCCATGCACTGTCTGAACTCATTGAATTACTTTCTGACAATCCCACATTCGACGCCATCTCACAGGCTAAGACGCCTGACGAGATTTTGTCAATATTTCAAGAGGAGGAGCAACTATGAAACACGTATTAGCGGTTTGCGGGTTTGGGGTCGGATCATCCATGGTCTTAAAAATGCAGGTGGAGAAGGCATTTACCGAGCTCGGAATCGAAGCCCAAGTGGATAATACCGACATCTCTTCCGCGACCAGCATGAACCCGGATTTAATCTACACTTCTGCCGAGTTCGCCGACCAACTTGAAGGGCAAGTGCGCTGTCCCATCATTTCAATCAAACAGTTCATGAATTACAAAGAGGTGCTTGAGGCCACTAGACAAATCGACCTGTAAAGGAGTGCGTTGCTATGCAATTACTAGAACTCGTCATCACCGAAGTATTTCGACAGCCCCCGATTCTTTTAGGACTCATTGCCATGGTAGGGCTTTTATTGCAACGAAAGGCGTTCAGTGAGGTCGTGAAAGGTTCGGCGTTGACGGCCATCGGTGTCTTGATTTTGACGCTAGGGACAGATATTATCGTACGCTCCATCGCCCCGATTCAAAATGCGATGACCTCGCTCGCGGCGGCGGATGGGGCCAGTGCCGTATCTGAACCCATCGATATCTTGACCGATTACGGAGGGGCCATCGGTATCGCGATGATGTTGGCGTTTTTGACAAACGTTTTGGTCGCGCGTTTCACACGGATCAAACATATCTTCTTAACGGGACATATGCTTTTTTGGTTCCCATACGTGTTTGTCGCCGTTGCCGTCGAGAATCAGTTTTCTACGACGGGTGTCATCGTGTTCGCGACAGTTGCCTCGGCCTTTTACTTCATCGTCATGCCGGCCCTTCTCACACCTTTCGTGACGGCAGTGACGGGAGACCGTTCGTTCACCTTAGGTCACCCGACAGGATTTCTGTCCCTAACGGCCGCTATCATCGCGAAATATGTCGGGAACAAGGACAAGTCGACGGAAGACCTCAAAATCCCGAAGTCGTTAGGTTTTTTCCGGGAGATCGCTATCACTGGTGGTGTGGTCGTGCTTCTCGTCTATATCGTCGTGGGCCTGTGGGTCGGTAAGAGCGCAATGGATCCGGAGACCACGCTCTCCTTAGGGACCTACGCACTCACCAAAGGTCTCGAGTTTGGGGCTGGTCTTACGATCATGCTGGCCGGGGTACGGATGATGATTCAACAGATTCTACCGGCCTTCAAAGGGATCTCGGATCGATTGGTGCCAAACGCCATCCCGGCGCTCGATGCGCCTATTATTTTCAACTATCGCCCGAATGCCATGATGATTGGTTTTATCGTGGCGATGTTCACTTCAACGGCTTTGATCGTGTTGATTAACAGCCAATTCAACTTAGGGTTTTTGTTGTTGCCTTTGGTCATCACGTCTTTCTTTGAATGTGGAACGGCCGCGGTCTTGGCGGAAGGACAGGGCGGATTGAGAGGGGCCGTCATCGGTACCACGGTAGCTGCCGCGGTGATGGTGTTATTATTAGCGATCAGTATTCCGGTCTTCTCGAACACGATAGGCGATTGGATGCTCATCTTTGGAGGGAACGATTTCTCCTTATTCGGTTGGCTTGCGGACTTAATCGCTCGGATAATAGGAGGATGATCCATGAAGGATAGTTATTTACGTCAGGTCGAGACGCAACTGAAACAAGTGGAGGCCGATGCCGAGATTTTTGAAGAGGCCGCCGCCTTGATTGTGGAGGCTATCTCGTCAGGGAACACGCTGTTCACTTTCGGCGCATCGCATGCGGGGATTTTGTCTGAAGAATTGTTCTACCGGGCCGGGGGCTTGGCCCTCTTTAATCCTATATTTGATCGTAACCTGATGCTTGACACACGTCCTGTGACCAAAACGTCTGATCTGGAGTCACTTGAAGGTTACGGCCGGGTGTTGGCCAAACATGTCCCGTTCCAAGCAGGTGACATTTTGCTCGCCCATTCCGTCTCGGGGCGGAACCCGGTGATGATCGATCTCGTCACGGCTGCCAAAGAGCGCGGGGTCAAAATTATCGCCATCACCAACAAGACCTATTCGATGGAGACCACGTCCCGGCACTCGAGTGGGATGCGTCTCTACGAACTGGCCGATGTGACGTTCGACAATCACGGGCGTACAGGGGACGCCACCGTGTACATCGAACCACTGGACCAATACATCGCGCCCACCTCCACCGTGATCGGGGCTACGATTGTCAACATGCTGTTGGTAGAAGTCGTCGAAGGATTGCTTGAGCATGATATTGAACCACCTATCTTTTACAGTGCCAACTTAGACGGGACGGCCGAAAAAAATAAGGAGATGCTATCAAAGAATCAAACAAGAATCCATTACATGTAACCGACGGGGTGCCGTTGTTCCTTTTGAGAACAATGGCACCCCGTTACCTATTAACGGGATTCCATTCAGACGGCAATCTCGATGCCTTGTGAGGTCAGCCAGGCAATCAATAGCCCATAGCCGAAGATGCTGATTGCCGAATAAATTAAGAGAGTCAACCGTTTCATGCCGATGGAGTGTCCGATGACGCCGACCACCCAAGAGCCGAGGAGCGGGGTGACGAGGATGATGATCCAGCTCCCTTTCTCGCGCATCAAATAACTGAGGCGATGGTTCTCTAAGCGATCTAACCATCCGCTGAGGCGTTTGAACCGATGTAGCCAATCATAGAAATAGGCAAGCAGGGGGATCGGCAAAAAATTACCCACTCCAGCCCATAGCACTGCGGAGATTCCATCGAGACCTAGAAGCATCGTGCTCGGAATGGCCAAATAGATCTCGAACATCGGAAAGAAGCCCATGAACCAAGCGGTCGCCGCCAAGCTGACATACTCAACGAGTCCCATCGTTGTCCTCCTTCACTCTCGTCACGACGTCAATCAACTGGTCGAGGGAAGTGACGAGCCTATTCAGTTCGCGTTTGTCGATTTGGGAGTAGTAAGTTTTTGACAGATGCGTCGTCAACTCGGCAAGCGCTACCTGATACTCTAGCCCCTGTTTCCCGAGCGAGACGAGGGTCACACGTTTGTCCGAGTCCGCCCGGCGTCGCTGGATGAACCCATCCGCCTCCAGACGATTCAGCACTTGGGTGACCGCACTGCGGGATATCCGGAACGCAGTGCCGATCTCGCTAGGGGTGGTATTCGACTGTGACATGACATAATTTAGGATCGCTTCCGATTGAGCGGTCAAGTCGAACCGGACGAAATGTCGATAATCTTCAAGCAAGAGAAGTTGGAGCTGGTCGAATTTTTTATTCAATTGTAGAGCCACTTGAGCAGTATCCATGATGACCTCCATCAATATGATTTAGTTAAGTTAATTAAATCATATGTGAAGAAAAAGCTCCAGTCAAGGAGCAAACATTGAAGTCCCTTCTTGTTATGTCACGAAGAATGATTTCTTAATCCGTGGTGGCGAATAGGAGTTCGGTCAACTCGCCGAGAACAGGGTGTATCGGACTTAGTGTGGCTTCCTGCAAGAAACCTTCGAGCGTGCTCTTCACCACGAAGGCGTGTTCTTTCAGATCAAGGGTCTGGATATGTCGGACCGCGTTTATCCAGCTCTCCTTGCTATCAAGTCGAGTGAGGAACTCGATCATTTCTTGATACAGATCCTCTACCGACCTGGCCGTAGGTGGCTCCTCGAAATAGCGGAGCGGAAGAGCGCCTGAAGATTGACGGGCGTACAGACCCGTCCAAGCATCATCGAGCAAGCGCCGCAATTCTTTGGTCAAACACTGGGCGCGTACATGATTCCCTTCAATCAAGAGCAACATGTAGGCAAGCAGCTGGGCATTGATCAGAAACGCCAAATTGTAAGCCTGCACTTTGGAAGCATTCGAGTAAAGATGACGGATGGTTGACTGGAGGGATGAGATGAAGTGTCGATCGAATGAGGTGAACAACTCCTCGACCTCCTCACCCCACCAAAAGTGACGTTCCCGATACAAAATCATATAAAAATCGCGATAGTTCAAGACGATATCGAACTGGACATCCAATTGCATTACTCCTCGCCCATCCTTGTCGTTGTCACGCATACAGGAATAGAGCCAGTGGTCATGTCAAACGAATCGGTGACGACGTACCTTCTGACAGTGCAGGTGTACTCATGTCGTGACCAGATACGTGATGTCCATCTCGAATTCGGTTGCGTCGCCGACCTATCGGATGACATCATCCGTACAGAATATGTGTAGGTATATGTAGACGAATCTGCATACACCTAAATCAATTATATCCTCCGTATGTTTAGGATGCGCCAATCCTTCACGTTTTGTTCGTCCATATGTTGAGTGACGCGTTCGATCATTCTAAACCGTTCGCGTTGACAAAAATTGTAGGCTTCTTCCGGTAATGGCAGTTCGACCTCAATCGTGACTTTCACTTTTTTTCTTCGTTTGTCGAATCGATTAAGCAAATGATGTTCCAGCTTCGTGATGAACACGTCGTCGCCAACACCCTCTTCTGACTTCAGTACGCCGGTTATCTCAGGACTGATTCCATCAAGGTGGTGTTTGATTTCAAACGGTGTCGCATCCAAGTACTCGCAAAGGTGATCAAAGCGTAGTATCTCTGTACCGTGATATTGCTGGATCCATTCTTGAAGTCGCATGAGGAGAACCCCTTTTTAGTTCAAGTGTACCTCGTATGTACCTCGTAGGGTTTTAACAAACAGTGACGAATCAGTGTACAGCGTGTATAAGATAAAGCACATGAGACCTGTTCGATTTCATATTCTGTCCTTCCTTAAAAACGGACTTTGTTCCGGACTTTCATCTCTTCTAACTTTGCTTTTTTCACATCGGGATCAGTGGTGAACCGATAGCTGCTCCCCTCATGGATCCAGGTCTCATCAAGGATGATGCCATTCATAATATGACGATACGGCATGGCGGTGCATAACGTGTATGCTTTCAGATAATGTGCAGCTTCCTGAATGGAGACACACTCCTTTAATTCTATCCCGTCTTTAAAAATCAGGACCGGTTTATTCGTCTTGTTTATTGCGATTGGTTTTCGTAAATCCATTTCTCTCACTCCTCCTATCAATTACACCTTACCTATTTATGTATGTGGTCAACCACAGGAATAAGAAGCTATTTAACAAATAGCGGATTATAATAAAGGTGTGTCGGATAATTTTACAATAATTTTAAAGTGGAGTGATAGAAGATGAATAAATGGATCAAGATTGGGAGTGCCGTTCTATTTAGTGGAGCGTTATTGGTGTCGCCATACGGGGAAGCATCAGCCGCTGCAAGCATCAAAGTCCATTACATCGATGTCGGGCAGGGAGACGCCATCTATATCAAGATGCCGAGCGGTGAGGACGTCATCATCGACGGGGGGAACAAAGGAAAGGGCGATGCCATTGTCGCCTATCTCAAGAAACAAAAAGTGGATGACATCGAAGTATTGATCTCGACGCATCCGGACGCAGATCATATCGGTGGATTAGATGAAATTTTGGATGCCTACCGTGTCGAGAACGTCTACGCGCCAAAAGTGAAGCACACGACCCAAGCCTACAAAGACTTCCTTCAAGCCGTTAAACGGGAAGGGAAGACCATCAAAACGGCACAGGCCGGCGTGAAACTACCAATCAAAGGTGTCAGCGCGAAGTTTGTGGGTCCGGTCAAATCCTACTCGAACAGTGACTTGAACAACTGGAGTGCTGTCCTTCATGTGACGTACAAGAAGAACACGTTCTTGTTCACAGGGGACGCGGAACACGTGTCCGAGAAGGACATGATGGCGAAGAAACAGACACTCCGAGCGGATGTCTTGAAGGTGGGGCATCACGGTGCGAAGACCTCGACAAGCAGCACGTTCCTGAACACGGTCAAACCGAAGCATGCCATCATCAGTGTCGGGAAGAACAGCTACGGGCACCCGACGTCCGAAGTAGTGACGAATTTGAAGCGTCAAAAAGTGAATACGCTTCGTACAGACAAGAACGGCACGATCATCATCGCGGGGAACGGTTCGAGCTATACCGTGAAAAAATCAAAATGAAGCGACGCAGAGGGATCATCGACCGCTTTGAAGGAGACTTGGCTGTCGTTGAATTTGGAGAAGTGATGGAAGACATTCCAAAGGCACGACTTCCAGACACGGTTCAACCTGGTGACGTGCTTTGGTTTTATGAAGATGGGAAAGTTGAAGTGGACGCCAAGGAACGCAAACGATTATCGAGTGATATCGATGAGTTGATGGATGAGCTTTGGGAAGATTAAAAACGAGTATCAATTATTCATGATTATATTTTTAAAACTTACAAATCAGTATTTAATAAAGACAAATCGGCAAATAATTTTTATCTAAATATAAAGCTCGATTGACATTGAATAAAAACTGATATAAAGTCAACAGCATAATATTCACTAGGAGGATTGTTAAGAATGATGCACGCCGGGAGATTACGCCACCACACTTTGAACAATGGCTAATTGAATATGTTCAAAGGCTCTGTTTTCATAAAACAGAGTAAATGGGAGTAGTCTGCACATTTTTATCAATCTTTGACGAAGAAACCACACACTTACAAACATAGCAGATTTACAACTCTTTTTGTCGTGTCCTTTTATTTTTGATAATGGACGCTTCTTGGTTGTAGCTCATTTACTCTTGATCACAGACACCATTTTGTCTGTGATTTTTTTATGACTTCATTTAGTTAAGTCTAATTAGAAAAGATTGAAATGAAAAAGTATTAAAAATGCATAAATTTCACTTGCTTATCGCACAACATAAAAATTGGAGGAACAAATCATGAACGAATTTAAACGGCTTGCAAAAAATAAAGGATTAGATGTGTTAGAGAATAGCATTGTGGTAAATGAATCGGGTGTTGATTTTCAGGTTGCTTATGCAAAAGATACGCTTGGTAGCAAGTGGATACTAAGAATTCCTCGAAGATTAGATTCGATGAGGAGCGCCTTGAAAGAAAAGAGGGCACTAGAAATTATGGAAGAACATGTGAGTTTTCAAGTTCCAAATTGGTCAATTTTTGATGATGAACTAATTGCGTATAAGCAATTAGATGGTGTTCCGGTTGCAACAATTGATGTAGAGCAACAAGATTACATCTGGAGTTTTGACAAAGAGAATACACCACAATCTTACTATCAGTCATTAGGTAAAGTGTTGGCAGAACTACACACATTACCACATCGACACTTCAAAGAAATCGGTATCAAAACTCTATATGCTAGAGATTTAAACAGTTCAATGAAGATACGGATGGAGAAGGTGAGACAGAAGTATCATGTGAATTCAGAGCTATGGGAGCGTTGGCAAGAATGGTTGGCGAATGATTCGCTATGGCCATCGCATGTAGGTGTAAGCCACGGGGATTTACACCCTGGCCACATACTAATAAATAAGAATTTTGAGGTCTCTGGTTTGATAGATTGGACAGAAATTAGTATTGCGGACACATCTGTGGATTTTCTATCACATCTATTACTGTTTGGTAAGGATGGTTTGACAAAGTTACTCGATGCTTACGATAATGCAGGCGGAAGAACATGGTCAAGAATGGACGAGCATATAATTGAGTTGTTAACAACCAGCGCAATAACTGTAGCTGAATTTGCAGAGATATCTGACCTACAAGATATGCGTGAAACAGCTGCTCATATGCTTACACAAAATGTATGAGGTAAAAGCAATGGCAGCGCTCTGAAATTGAAAAGGGTATGAATTTTTAAATCATCATACCCACGAATGTCACCAGAGTCTTTCGATGTTAAACAATGAAATTCTTGAAAGGGACTTTTGTTCTTCATCTAACAACACGTCATGCCAGTGATTTTCAAGCGATTTCAGGACCGGTCTCTCCAAACGATTGGTTTTTTCAAGATGGTGTAAAGGATGTACGGCACTTTCCGGGTCGAAGTGACCACTGACCAATGGCTGATTCGGTAAGGCGATTGTATAAGCGACAACCTGGTCTTCACTGAAGTCATGATTATTGGTGATGCCGAACTGCTGAAACCCGAGACCCATACCGTGAATATACATGAGCGGCTCATCGACGCGATCCACTTTCAGGTTCGTCTCGAGGGCCGCTTTTGCGTTCAGATAGGGCTCCACTTCCTCGGGAAACACACTTTGTACGGCATGCACTCGTTCATAAAGACTGAGGTCAGCGTCTTTCCATCCCATGCGCCGCTCCAGCTGTTCAAGGTAATCAAGAGGGCTCTGCTCTTTCTCTTGTTGCAAGGTGTTCACCTTCTCTAAATGTGATTCGATATGGTCGATAAAAGCTGCGGACGTCTGATGGACTTCCTGCAACAGTTGTTCCTTGTCGAGGAGCTCCTTGTCTTTCGTCCAGCCGGCCAGATAAGAAAGCGAGAAATCGTCCGTCGGGAACCCGAGTTGATGTGAGACGACATAGGCGACCATCTCGGCTTGGAACTCCTTCTCGGGCGCCGTGAGCGGTTGATCGCGTTCAAAATTCCGCTCTTGGTTGTGTAGCTCCGCGTGAGCGAGCTCGTGGATCAGGACGCTGATGTCCTCGATCGACGTGTTTCGTGGGTTCAAGGCGATTGCATGTAGTTCCGGATAGTAACAACCCTTCGCCGTCCCGATTTCGTCGAGCGGTTCCTCCAATAGTGTCACATTCCGGGCATCTGCGAGCGTCGTCAAGGCGTCACGGATGTCTTGTTCGTTCTCGAGCCCGCCGTCCCGGTGATACCGTTTGAAGATGCCCGAGACCTCGATTCCTTTCTCGCGCGCGTCGGTCTGTGTGTACTCGAACACGTGACCAATCTTGAAATACATCATCTTGCGTGACGGGACTCGCCCTTGTTTCACGCCGTCCTTGATCGACTTCGGTGCCTTGCTGAGCGGTACCCATTCATCTTTGTGTAAGGCGTACGTCACCGGGTTCGGGACGAACACCTTGATGCCACGTTCACCTTTTTGAACCTGTGCGCCTTGCTTCTCCCAGAACGGATAAGAGCCGACTGCGACTGCGCCGGGGAACTGGGATTCGATCAAGACCGCGTTCCGCATCGAGTATTGATGGAACTTGCCGAGGAACTGTAGATGCTCACGAATCTTTTCCGGGCTCTCGAAGTAGCTGTCGATCTGTTTTCCCATTTGTTCGGTCAAGGCTTCGAGCTCGGCCTTCCGCTCTTCGTTCGTCTTCATCTTGGCCATTGTGTCAGACTCCTTCCTTCAACAAGGCGGTGACAGATTCATCACTATCCGCAAATTCGTTCAGTTCACGTTCGAGTTGTGGCGATAATTCCGGTATGTCGAGTAACAGCCGTGTCCGCTCGAAATTGATGGGAAGCAAGACGATCTCGTCTTGCGCGATGGTTGTTAAAAGCTGGTGCTCGGAAACGGACACCGGGATGTCGTACCGTTTTCCATAGATGAGGACCGTGACGGTATCAGATTGAAGCGTCAACAGTTGTCCCATCGTGAAGGGACGGTCAAGTGGTCGCATAAGATTCATCCTCTCTCAAAAGTTAAAGTGTCCTTCTTCTGTTTTTGATGCTCGATACGTTCCTGGACGACACGTTCCGCCGTCGCGAGGAACGTCGGCTTGAACTGGTCCGTCGTCATGATGTCCTCGATGCCCTCGGTCTGCATGAGTGCCTGCAGGAGCTCTGTCAGGATTTGCCCATGACGGTCAGAGCGGTTTGCGGCGAGGCGGATGCGTTCGAGCTCCGTCGACATCTGCTCGTGCACCAATTCCTCGATGTGACGGGAGACCTGCGTGCTGATCGAGCGGGTGAGGAACTGCATGTCCCACTTCTCGTCGGCCAGTTCTCTATGTTCTTCTGCGATGTGGTCGATGACCTGACCGAGGTGGCCGAAGCGTTTGTCGTCGGCGAACTCCTCTAAATACGTGACCGTCTCCGGCTTCAAACGGAGACGGATTTGTCTCAATTCTTCCATTGTCCTCCCTCACTTTCCATATTCGATGTCCCGCTCCAACTGTTCGAAAGCACGTTGATTCTTCAGGTGTTCGAACTCGTCGTTCATATGCCGCTCGATTCGGTAGAGTGATTCGTTGAATAGCTTTTGTTGGTTAAATGCGCGTCGGACCGGATGTTTTGGGGCTCCATTTTTCTCAAACGTCACCTGTTCTTTTGACAAGTCTCGCATCTCGGAGAGGATGGCATTCCCCATCCGGGTGTAGAGGTCCTGTCGCTTCGTCGTCCGGTAACGCTCAGCCTTCTCCGTGTCGCCGTAGCTGCGACGATGGAACGACACCTCCTGTTCGAGCCGCTCGTTGAAGGCTTGGAACTCTGATTTGAAGTGAATGTCGATATAACTATCGGTCAGACGGTTAAGCGATTCACGGAGCGGCTGCATCCCGTTCATGTTGTAGCGCCACTGTCGTTTGTCTTCCGGCAACCGCTCATAGATGTCCTTGAACTGACGGACGAGATCGGGGTGCAGGACACGGTTCGGGAGCGTTGGAATCTTCCGGTTCAGTTTATGGGCGACCAACTCGTTGCGGATGAAGGCGTTCAGTTTCTCCTGTTCTTTCGTCCGGTCGGCGAGGGAATGGATGACCTTCGACTTCATCAGCTCGATCGATTTTGGTTTGCGTTTGCCGCGCTCGCGCATGTGGCTCGTCTCGACGATGGCGACATGCACGTGGATGTTGTCGGTGTTGTAATGCACGGCACCGGTCCAATAGGCATGGACCATCTTCTCTTTTTGGAGCATCGCCTCGACCGCGTTCCGTGTCGCCTGGATCAATCGTTTCTCGTCGATGAGGTCGTCGTGGAGAACGCCAGTCTCGCGTAGCCAGGCGTTGTCGAACGAGATGACGTCCTGCCAGAGGATGCTCCCGTTCGCTTGCGCGTGCTTGAAAATGTCGCGGACGGTGCGACGTTTCTCGTCGTTCAATCGATTGTCCTCACGCGTGAACAGGCCGCTCGACTTCGTCTCGTCTTCCATGTAATCGTGGTACGTCTCGAACTGTTCTCGGCTATCTTTTGCGTCGGGACGATTGATGTAGTCGAGGTACGTCGTGTAACGACGCGACTTTTTTTTCGTGCCCGGTACCTTGAACTTCGACTTGATGATGACACCTGGCGTCTCACGCATCCTGCATCACCTCGTTCAACAACCGGGTCACTTCGGCGAGCTCGTCCGCACTTCGTTTCAGGTGGAGCGTGTTCGCCTCGAGCTGTCGCTCAAGCCGCTCGACTTGCGTCGATTGAATACCGTTCGCGCACCAGGAGGCGAGCAACTCTTTCAAATATTGTTGCCGGGAGCGGTTGTTTTCCTTTGCCCATTCATCGATCTGCTTCACGATGACGGGATCGATGTCGCGGAGTAACAGGTTCATCTTCCTGACCACCTTTCTAGGGGCTACATATTGCCAACGTCCTAAAAGTTCGTTCAAAGAGCATAAGGGGAAACTGCTATCACTTGTCGTGATAGCCCAGGCAGAGCCTGGGGTTTCCGTGATATCACCAAAAGTTCGAAAACGGCACGAAATGTGCCAATAAAACCAACGATTTGGCACGAAATGTGCCACTTAAATCGACAGTTCCCGGAGTCGGACACGCAGTTTGTCGTGCTTTTCTTCGAGCGCTGCGACCGACTGTTCGAGCTTTTCAAGTTCGAGTGTGAGCTCGTCACGCTTCCGGCCGAGGTCGAAAATCTCGTTCTCCTGTTCGACCTGTTCGTCGAGCGAGAGGTAGGGGAGTTCGCCTTCGAGCTCTTCTTTGTAACGGTCGAGTCGCTTAATTTGTTGTCGCTGCGCCTTGGCCGACTGCTGTGCTGTTTCCAACTGTCGTTCGGTCTCCGCGAGCGCGTCCTCGACGAATAGTCTCGTGAAAGTTGTCTCGTCAGATGAATCGTGGCTCGCATGTTCGATGGTCCGACGGTCGGCGTAGAGTGACGTCAAAAGACTGTTCTCCCGTTCCTCAGGGGTGAGTGTGTCGATCGATTGTGACTCATCCAATCCGTAAATCCGGACAGCGAGCTGGTCGAAGTCGCTCGGCACATCTTTCAATTCGAGCACGTATTGGTCGTTACGTTCGTACAGCAACGTGACTTCCTTCTCGGAATCCGGACGTGCCTTATAGACATAGCGGAAGAGATGATCGTTCGTGTTACCTGGTGCTTCATCGAGCGAGAGTCGGATGCGTATTGTCTTGGCCTCCGTATCGTAACTGGACGCGTGGAGCGTCACGGTCTCCCCGTTCGAGAGATGGATTGCCTCGTTGATCGGCGTCTCATTGACCGGTGATTCTTCGGCGAAGAAGAACGACGAGGTACCGAAGAAGAGAAAGCCGACGACAAAGAATACGCCGAGTCCGAGGTAGATTCGGGAGACGTTCTGAGTGAGGCGTCGTCGCGTTTGTCGTCGCATCTAGATTCCTCCTTCCGGTGTCAGGTCTTCCATCTCGGTGACGACCAAACGCCCGTCGATGGACTCGAACGTCAAGGCCAACAGTTCTTGCGTCGTCTCTTCATAACCCGTCTCGGTGATTACCAGGTCCTGTTTGAACCGGACGAGACAATCTTCTCCGGAGACAGAAGGGAACACCTCGATGTCGCGGACGGTTGTCTCAAACGTGCCGACGTCACTGCCGTCCGCGGCGAAGAGATTGGCCGCGAGTTCTTCCGATATGACTTCTTTCGCTTGTCGTTTTTGGGTCGTGTAACTGTCCTTCGTGATGGTGAAGGCATACTCGACGAAACGCGTCGCGCGTGTCGTCAAATCTTCCATTCGTGACGTCTGCTTTGAAGCGACGACTGGTTCAGTGTCCGACGACGTCTCTTCGGAGGTTTCCGATTCAGGGGAAGTGACACTCTCATTTTTCGTCTCACTCGCACCTGAAGTACTGGTGACAGCCGTCACTTGTTGATAGAAAAAGGCGTTCGCCGCGAGTGAAATGACAAGCAGTACCCCGAATAGATACGCGAGGTGACGTGCGGTGAAGTTCATTCGTCTTCCTCCTTTCCATACATCTATGACTCAAAATCCAAAGACCGGGGCGGGGTCGATATGACCGGACCATTCGCTCGTCTTGATCTCGAAATGTAGGTGGTTCCCGCTCGAACGGCCGGTCGTGCCGCAGTACCCGAGCGCCTGCCCAGCGTCGATCTGTTGCCCGGTCTGGACGCCGAGACGACTCAGGTGCGCGTACGCCGTGATGTAGTTGTCGTGTCGGACTTGGACGAGATTGCCGTACGGTCCGCGGTTCCCGCTATAGATGACGGTGCCGCTCTTGACCGCGTGGATCGTGTCGGACGGGGTGCAACTGAAGTCGATACCGGTGTGGTTATCCCGTTGTCCGAAGACGACGCGCCACCCGAAACGCGATGTCACGTTGAGCGGGATGGCGAGCGGGGAACGTAACCCCGACAACAGTTCTTTCGTGATGACCCCGTCGGCGACGGCGATCGGCGCGAGGTATTTCAACACCGCGTCGACGTATTCGATGTCCCCATAACAGGCACCGTGCTGGACCGCCCTCGGACGATGACAGCGGTAGATGCCGGTGTGTTTCACGCGTTGGTACATCATTTGGGAGAACGAGATGGCGAGCTCTTTCGAGTACCGTCCTCCGTTCTGTTGCACATAGTCAATAAAGCCGCCTCCGAAGTTGTAACTCTGTAGCGTGAGCTGCACGTCACGGTTCGCCCGTTCGAAGACGGCGGCGAAATGTTCGACGCCGTAGACGATGCTCTCCTCGGGGGAGGTGATGCATCCGATGCGTCCACACTTCGATTCGCTCGCCTGCATCGGGTCGTTCCCGCGTCCGCCGCTCTCCTGCATCATGAGCGCGAGCACGAGGTTCGTCTGTTCGGTCAGTCCGTGCTTCGTCAGTTCACTTTCTACCAAGCCCCGATATTGGAGCACCTGGTCGCTCACTTGGAGACCACCGGCGGTGTCGAACGGGACGTCGGTCGGTTGTTCGTTCTGGACACCTGTGAGCGTGTCGAGGATGCCGACAACGAGGATGACCAGGAACAAGACAAGTGCCGCGATGCCGAGCAGGATGAGTCGCCACTTGAGCGTCGCGAGCTGCCATTTCGCTGTGATGGCGAAGCGCGCCGTCCGTTTCGCGGCCGCCCACATCAGGCACCTCCACCGAACAAAGCGAGCTCCTCGGGTGCGACGTCGACGTCAAAGATGAGGTTCTGCACGCCGGAGATGCTGAGGACGACACGCCCCGTCTCGAGCGAGGGGATGATGCGCATCTCGGAGTTTGAGAGTTGGCCATCAAACACCGTCTGGATGATCGGGATGCTCTCCGCGTCCTGCTCGCCGATAATCTTGTATTGCGTCAATTGGAAGAGCGACTTGACGTTCTCGGCGTTCTCGGACTTCGATCCGGCCGGCACGAAGTCGGTGATCAAGTGCGACACGAAGAAGATGCCGCCGAAATACTTGCGCGCCTCGCGCATACAACGTTGCAGATACAGGATGGCCGGTTGGGCGATGTCGCGCGTGTTGATCAAGTGGTGCGCCTCGTCGATGACGATGAGGTACTTGCATGCCTCCTCGGTCCGGAGCACGCCCTGGTTATACGCCTTCAGTTGGCTCGACCCGTTGGCAATCATTCCGTCCCACAGCATGTTCATGAGCGAGAACACCTGCGCCTGGAACACCTCGTCCCGTAGGCTTGTCAGGTTCCGGAGCGGGAACGACACGATGAGCTCTTCGTCGAACCGGTCGATCGAGGAGTGTCCGTCGAAGATGTTGCCGTAGTTATGGACGAGGTTCGTGACGGCGAGTTCGATGTTCTCGAGGCGCCGGACCCGGTTCGGACTGATCGCATCCTTGATCGAGGTGCGCGTGTCATCCGTATAGAGCTCGCGCCGCACGAGAGTTAAGAAGTCCGAGAACGTCGGGTACCGGTTCGCCGGGTGCGTCGTGATCGGCAGTTCACCTTGTTCGTCCCAGAGTCCGTGCCGAACGTATAAATCGCGAAGCAGGATCTCGAACTCGTTCGTCTCTTCCTGCGTCGCCGCCGGGTTGATGTAGTGATAGAATACGGCCATCTTCGAGAGATGCTGCATGAACGAGAGTGCCTCGTTGGCACTGCCGTCGTTATTCGTCACCGTCTTATAGACATGGAGCGGATTGATGAGCCCGGCCGACCCGTCGAGCGCGATTTCCTTTCCGCCGAGCTGACGCACGAGGTCGGAGAACTCGCCCGTGACGTCGAGGATGCGTATCTTGTTGCCCTTGATCGCCTGGTCGAGCACGGTCTTTTTGAGGAGCGTCGACTTGCCGGACCCCATCTTGCCGATCATGAGCGCGTTATAGAACTTGCGCTGTTTGTCCTTATGGAACAGGTCAAAGATGACGCTACCGTTCGTGTCGGTCGTCCCGTAATACGTGCCGGTCGCGTCCTGGAGCGACGTGAAGTGGAACGGGTAGCCGCCGGCGATAGAGAGGGAAGGAATCTCTTTCCCACGGCGCCGGTTTGGGAGCTTTTGTTGTTGATCATAGCTCGTGAACAGGCTCTGCCATTCCCATTCCTGTTCGTTCAGGAAGATCGTCGAACGGAAGTTTCGGGCCTCGAGCTCTTCCATCACTTCCTGCACCTTCACCTCGAGCGCGTCGAGCGTCTTCGCCTTCACATAGAGGCGTAGGTGCAGATATTTCATCGTCTCGCCCTGGGTGATCTGTTCGTAGAGCTCGTTCAGCTCCTTATACGTCTCCCGGGCGTCGATGCGGTCGATGTTGTCCTTCGCGTTCTCAAAGCGTGTGTTCTGTTCGGCCATCGATTTGTTGATGGTCTGGATGATCTCACGCTTGTCGGCCGTCCCGATGTCGAGCGTCGTCAAAACGCCCGGCATGTTCAGGATCGGTTCGAGCCAGTAGTCATAGACGAGCGACTGATATTTATAAACATGGAGACACGACAGGTAGCCGTCCCCGAGCCGGACGAAATTGGCGTCGAACTTAATACCACCCTGCGGCTGGATTTTGGCGATGACGTCGGGGTTATAGCCTTTCTTGATTTTGACAATCTCCGGGTCCTGTTGTTTGGATAACTTTTCACGCAGGCGCTGCCACATGCGCGTCACTCCTTTCTTCAGGTGTCGAGTTGCGGTTTCGTGTTCGGGTTGTTCAGCTGATAGAGCACATGGACCTTCTGGTCGAGCGTCAGCTCGCGCATCGGGTTCGAGCGCCGGAGCAGTTTATAGAGGTGTGTCTTCCGCTCCCGTAGCGTCCGCTCGTCGTCGGCATAAAAAAAGAGGAGATAATCGCGATTGGTGCGATGCTCCTCGAGGTATTCGAGCTCCTGCTTCTTTTTGAGTAGAAATGGCAGGTAGGCCGGTGTCTGATTTTGTCGAATCTGTCGTTCGATGCTGATCTTTTGCCGATCGAGACTGAGCGGCGTGTTCAGTGGTACGACCTTGAGCGGGTGCGTGTATGCCTGCAAAAGATAAGCGAGCGAGAACACGTCATGGTCTTTTTCCTCCTCATTCAGTGAATAGATGTCTTTCGAGGTGAGCTGGACCATGTCGAGATAGGTCCCGTCCCGCATCTCGAACATTTCAGTGCCGGTGATGTCGACGACCGGCATCAGTTCGGCGACCGTTGGTTTGACGACGACCTTGTCTTTGAGCTTCCGTTTCTCGACCACGTCCTGTTCGTCGAGCCAGGTGCCTGTGCGTCTCGGTTCCCTTAGCGTGTCTTCAATGAAAGCCATCTCACTCACGTCCTTTCGTCTGCGCATCGAGCGCGAGATAGGTGTCTTTGCGTTTGACGAGCGCGTAGTAGAGCGCATGGACCATCCGCTTCTGCGGGTTCGTGGCCGGCCGGAGTACCATGAACAGCCCGAAGATGATGAGGAAGACCGTGAACGGGATGTGTAGCACGGACGGGATGAACTGGAGCGTCACGAGCCGGAGCACGATGAGCCCGACGAGGAACAGGAAGTCATGCAAATAGAGCATCTTGTTGATCTTGAGCTCGGTCGTGACCTCGTTCGGGATCCGGTATTTGCGCATGGGTCATCACTCCTTTTTCTTCATGTTGTCAGGTTTCGGTGGCGAGGTCGGATAGATCCGTCGCGACTCTTCATGGTTATGAGTATGGCGGTGTGTCTGATTCTCACGCACCTGTTCGATGACCTCGGTCTCGACGTCGAGCACGGTGTCTTGATGGATGGTCCGTCGGGCGCGTCCTTGGCGTTTCTCTGTTGTCGAATCATTCGAACCTGTCGTAGAGGACGAAGACGAGGATGAGTCGCCTGAAGGTGGTACCTCATGAGGTGTCGGTGTCGTCACGTCATTTCTGTCTACTGATTCATTGTGACGACGGCCTGGTCCGGATGTGGTATCGGTGGACCCGGTGACCGATTCGAGAGTCGACGAAGCAGGGATTGGAGATTGACCAGAACTTGAATGGTCGTGAATCGACTCCGGTCTTTGCGTCTCCGATGACGTTGTTGGATGGTCGGCACGTTCGGTAATCGATTCAGGGTTCGTCGCATGAATCGATTCAGGAGACGGGCGACCCGACGCTTCGTTCACGTGTGGAGAGCCTTGCGCTTCAAGTTCTGATTCTTGACCACTGATTGATTGCGCAACGTCCTTCGGATTTGTCGGTTTCTCTAGGTCAGGTTGAGTACGACTTGCGGTTTGATTCGTCTGAGCAACACCATCTGGATCGGTTTGTCTATCAGCGTCCATCCGCTTTGACGCTTGAGTCTCCACATTAAGCGGTGAACCGTTCTGCGGCATGGCATTCGATTCCATCCGAGCCGTCGCGGCCTCATGGAGCGATGGCATCTTTGGTGCGCCATGTGCGGCACTCGCGACCTTTGAGACCGCATGGGCACCGGCCGAGGTCACACCTTTCCCGGCGGCATAGGCGCCGAGCGCGACACCCCAGCCTCGTTTGAGCCCGGCATCGATCCCGAACAGCCGCTCGACCATGTTCGGCCCGTCGATCAACGCGACCGAGAAGGCGATGAGGGCGATCAGATAGGCGAACCCGTCCAACGTCTCCGCGAGGTAGGCGGTCCCGATTGTATACAACTTGATGGAGACGAAAATCAGGATGATCACGAGGAACGTGTTCAAAATGCTCTGGATGACCTTCTTCGTCTTTTGACCACTGTGCAGGTCGGCCGGGGCGACGAGGATCGCCAAGACATAGTTGAAGGCGAGCTCGAACGACAGGCGCGCCAGTTTGTAGGCAATCGAGAATAATGTGAAGCCCATGATCCCGAGCGTCACGAAGATGGTCAACCAGTTCGGCTGATAGCGGTAGTAATACTGGTTGTTCCATTCGACGCCACCTTGGTCGAGTTTCGAGGTTCCCATCGTTTCACCATTCCAGGTTAGTTTGGACTGAGAGATTTGTTCGCCAGTACTTCCCAAGCGAAATTCATTACTATCGAATACCTCGTTGATATCGATATTTCGTAAATGACTTTGAGGCAGAGAGTTCAAAGCCTCACCTTCCAAACCGGAAAAATCGTTTCGGTCATATTCAATCAAATCATGAATGTTTTCTCGTAAAATCTGATTTGATATCGATTCACTTGAAGAGTTTTCGCCAGAGTTTTGAGTTGTGAAATCAATCGCGGTATCACTGAATTCACTTACTTGCGTCATCGTTGGAGATAATAGTCCGAGAATGAGCACCGTGATAAACAGATTGATTAAAAATCCTTCTCGATCAAATTTCTTTTGAAAGATGATGAGGTAACCCGTGAATAGGAAGCTAGCAGCTAAAAGAACGTACAAAAAAGGTTGAATCGTAGAAACGAATTCAACCACTTGAGAGTTATTAAAAAATGCTTTCGTTAGTAATATGCTGTCAGTCACTTTTTCAAGTCCATCAATTAATACTGCTAAGCCACGTATTAAAATCCAACCCATTGAGCGGAGGGCATCCAGTACCAATGTACTGAGACTAAGGATATCAGTGAACTCTTGTAGCTTGTTTACGACTTCGTTATCACCCATAGAATCCCTCCATTCAGAGGCTATTTAATGAAAGTAGTGACTTGCTCCTTTAATTCATCTTCTGTAAGGGCAGATACATTTAATTCACGACTGATTTCACCGTCAGTCATCTCGTACAATCTGCCACCTTTAAGTTCAGGATGTTCTTGGGTAGAACGTTCTTCAAGATCTTCCCCATTAGGCTGAAACGGATTGAATAAGAGAACGTCTTTCTTTTTTTCCGTGGCGACTTCTCGCACAGTATCAACGTAAGCCCCTTCATTACCTTGACTATCGCTGTCTACAAGAACGTATGCACTTTCTTGCTCAGTTTTAATATCTGCAATTTCTTCAACAGAAGTCGTAGAAAGATAATTCGAACTTTCGGCACCACATGATGCTAAAAGTAACGAACTTCCGAGTAGGACACCAATCAAGATTTTCCTCATAACGTTTACCCCTCCGTTAGACGATTTTTCCCCTTCAGTAGATCCGCGACCTTCAGGTTGACCCGGAAGTCGAACTTATCTATTAGTGTAACAGTTTTCGGGGTGTCTGAGGTGTCGTCCTGATAGACGGTCAGAAAGCCATCGGTCGTCTGGATATTGAGCACGTCGCCCCGTTCGAGGCGGACGCGTTGCGTCTCGATGATCCTCGCGACGACACGCAATTCGTTCTGGATTCGCTTCTCTCTCGCACTCTCGGCCATGGGTTCGGCCTCCTCTCTACGGTGTACCTTGCTTCAGTTTCTCGAGTCGCTTCGCGATCATCGTGCTCAAAAAGCTCTTCTGGCTGTCGGTGACGTCGAAAACTCCTAGGTTCAGGTTCGTCTCGAACTCGGGGAGGGACATCCCGCCGATGTCATGTCCTTCGAACATGGAGCGGAGGATGCTGTCCTGAAGCACATCTCGTACCGTCAAGGACTTATCTTCCTGCTTCGATGGAGCGTTGATTTCCGTTTCGTCCTCTTTCTTCGCAAAACGGATACGGATCTGTTCGAAGTCGAGACCGGCGTGACGGCAGGGGATGTCGATGTCATGCAGGGAGCGGTCCGTGTCGAAGTCGTCCGCTAGGTATTCGTAGCGGTACTTCATCGCCGTCTTGCCGCTCAGGAAGATCGGATACGACTGGATACGTCGTTTCTTCGTGTCCTGACGCTTGATGACACGGATGATGAGCATCTCGCCCTCTTTGAGTCCCATGACCTCGGTCGCCGTCATGAGCCGACGGCCGTCCACGTTCTCCGTCTTCGATTTTTTGAGCGAGAACGTCTGACCGGACCGCGATTTCGTGACGATGGTCGCCTCACCGAGCTTCTTCGAGATTAGTTCGGCGGTCGACTCGTCCGCGGTCAACAGATAGTGTGTGTTCCCGCAGTTACCGTCAATCGTCTTCCAATCCTCCCCGTATAAGTTCTCAAGTTGGGAGTAGGCCTGGATGACGAGATTGAAACGCATGTTGCGCCCGAGACAGACGGTGATGATGTTGGCCATACCCTCGATTGGAGGCATGTTCCCGAACTCATCAAGAAGGAAGACGACTTGGCGCTCACATTTGCCTTGTTTCGTCTGCGAGGCGACCCGGGCGAGCGCCGTGTACACCTGTTTGATGTAGAGCGACGCGATGACGTTGAACGTCGGGTCATAGTCCGGGACGATGAGGAACACCGCCACGGGACGGAGCTGGTGCATCACCTCACGAATCTGTATCGTCCCGTCGATGGAGTAGCGGAACCGTCCACTCAACTCGTCATGCGCTTCCAGCTGGATCGTCGAAGTGCTTGAGTCGGTTGAGATCTGAATGAGGTCCCCAATTTGGAGTGGTGACGTATGGTATACGATGAAGCTGCCATCGTCGTCCGTCGTGAGAGCATGGGTCGTCCCATCGGGGAATTTTAACGTGAGTCGTGTTAGTGGCTCCGCCCGTCCGCTGATCCAACGGTTGAATCCGATGCGTCGCATGTCGAGCGAGTTCATCGACGTCAGCTTTCCGGTCCCGTTCAAGGTGAAGATCCCGAGCTTCGCATTCGTATTGGCCAAAATGCTTGCCCGTGTCTGACCACCCGAGAAGTGGAGCGTCGCGAACTGGAGCCGGGCCGGGTGGTTCTCAGGAAATCGCTGAAAGAACTCGTCGAGCGCGGAGATTTCCTGTCCCTGCCGCGTCACGACCGTCCGGGAGCCAAGGTCCGAGAGCATGAGGGCGACGTTGTACATGTTGATCTTCTCCGGCGTGTCCTTCGCCTCCTCACAGAGCCCGAGGATGAGCGCCGTGCACAGGTCGATCGACGAGTTGGCCCAGAACGGGTCTCGCGCCTTCGGGTCATGGTACAACATGAAGGCGACCGAGCGCGCATACTGTTGGGCGAGCGAGTAGTTCTCTTCTAAAAACGCGTCGATCGTCAGCTGCAACAGGTTGTACGACATCGATTGGAGTGGGTTCATCAGGTTCAACACCTCGACCTGATAGCCGCGTTGCTCGAGCGTCTCCTTCGAGGCAGCGAAGAGCTCACCTTTCGGGTCGTTGATGATCATGCTCGCTTGGTCACGCGCCCGGCTGTATAGGTCAATCGTCGAGAAGACGAACGTCTCGCCCTTGCCGGACCGGGTCGTCCCGATGACCAGGTTGTTGACGGGCGAGTCATCGATGAACAGCTCGTTCTTGACCCGTCCGACCGGGACACCACCTGATCCGTCATACCGTTTCTTCCGGTCCGGGACGCGGCGATACTGTTGTTTCAGTTCATCGAATGAGGTGAAGCGGGCGCTCCCTTTCTGATTCTTCCGCAGATCCCGGAAGTTCAGCCATATCTTGCCGAACACGACCAGTCCGATGAACAGACTGAACGCGACCAGTCCAATCAAGACGGTCGAAGAGGGAAGTCTCACCTCCAAGAACAAGGAGGGTGAGAGCGTCGGAATCGTCGCTCCGGCCAACAGCCCGTCTTGTACAATCGGGGTCATGATTTGTCGAATGATGTTGTAGACCCCATTCAGCAGATAAAAAATCCCGGACGGCACCACCAACAGGCAGAACAGGGCGGGGAAAATCAGACGTATCGGGAATCGTGGTGATAGAGACGGAGTTCTCAATTATTTCACCTACCTTAATCTGAATAAAGAATCGTTTCTAGATTGCCTTCTTCAGCAGCGATAGCGGCTTGAATCTTCTCACGGGCCGAGGTGTCCTTGCTAGAAGTTTCCTTCAGTTTCTTGTTCAGTCCGTCAATCATGGCCGTAATGTCTTGATAGTTGTCGACTTTTTCTTGTACGGCAGGGTCGTTCGTCTTGGACGCCCATTCGTTTGCAGATTCGATGTCTCCGAGGTAAAGATAGGTGGTCACTTTCGCCGAGACGCGGGGAGCAGTCCACTCCACGTCTTTCGTATTGGCCACGGTCTCATGGTCCCGTTCCAGTGTTGCGATATCGAACGCGCCCTCATCGGTCGGATGTGACGCTTGGAAGTCCCGGAGACGTTCCAATTTTTCCTGGTCGGATAGATTGAGCCCGGCCAGCTTCGTCTCGATCAGGATCGGGTCATCCGTGAGCTCAAGTGCTTTCTGGTCTGCGCCTTCTGCGAGATAGAGGTCGGCCAATAAGGCATCCTCTTCCTCAGACCGGTCTTTTCGCTCAAACAGTTGTATCAGTGAAGATTCCTCGCCTTGGAGCGCCTGGTCGTAAGCATCTAGCCACGCCTGTTCGCCCCAGGTTAGCTGCTCAGCGTGTGCCTCTTTATCAATGAACCATTGGGTGGCAGTGAACAACGATGTGAAGAGAATTCCAGCCGTGGCCGCCCCGTAGATGAGGCGGCGCTGTAGTCGGGTCAGGCTTGATTGATAGGTCGACGACACGGTTGTGATTTGTTTAACGGATTGGCGCTTATAGTCGTCCGGTGTCTCGGACTCGATCTCGTCGAGGAGCCACATCTTCTTAGAATGGTCCTCCTTCTTTGTCCGGATCCGTTGCACGCGGTCTTTCACTTGATGATACAGGTTCGGATAGGTCCCTCCGGTCCCGAACGTGAACGTCCCCCGATACAGCAGCTCATCTTTCTGATCGAAGAGCCGGAAGTCACCGGAACAGGTCGTCCCTTCCTCGCTGAGCGTATGATGCAGGTCATGTGTTGCCACGACTGCCTCGGCGAAGGGGAGACGTTCATAGTTCTGGAGCCGCGTGTCCGGCACATCGGTGAATCGTACAAACAGCATCTCGTGCCTCCTCTCGTTTCAAGCAACAAAAAAAGCCTTCCGATTGGAACGCTGCGTGGGTGTTCATTAGAATTTGATGTTCTGGTCGACCAGCTCGGCGAGCGTGAACGCACCCATGACGATGATCAGTCCGACGGCGCCCCCGACGAGCCAACCGACGGCCTTCGAGCGTCCGCGATCCCCGCCGAAGATGAAGTAGAAGCCCCCGATCGCGAAGGCAATGGCCGCGGCGATGACGGCGAGTCCCTGAAAGAACTGAAGTAAGCTGAGCCCTGTCTCATTGAGTCCCATGTCGTTCCCTCCTTAGTCCTGGTGCGCCGGCGACTTGAAGTTGAGCTTCGCCTCGAGCGCCTCCAAAATGAGTTCCTGGTTGTCCTGGATGACCTGTTGATGCTGCTCGTCGAGCCACTCCTCATAGTCCTTCCCACGGATGCGTAAGAGTTTCTCGGCGAAGCTGCGGTTCTGTTTCTGTTCTTTTGATGCCACCGTACACACTTCCTTCCCTTGGTCTCTTGATGTGCAGCAGCACATCATTAAGGACAGTCGGATTCGATGCGGTGGGTTTTTAGCCGTTCCCCCACGAACTCCGCTCCTCACGATTCTAAGGAACTGTACAGGGTTTTTCGATGACCCGGAACGATGTGGTGACCTTGTGGCGAGTTTTAGGCGACTCTCGCCGAACCATCTGTGCGTAAATCCCGCCCACCCGGTCACTGATGAGGGACACGCCGGTATGTGATTGGAGGAGACCATCCTTAAGGATGTGCTGCTGCGCCGGTGTCGGTTATTGTCGAACGTTTTTCCGTTTCTTGACGTGGACGAGCTCGTCGTCCGGGTTCTTCCGTTTGGCGAGCACGTGGGCATCGCTGACGACGGTACGGATCCGGTAATAGAGCTGCGTCAGTTCCACTGCCTCCCCGCTTCCTTTTTCGATGCCGATGAAGCCATGCAGCTCATAGATCTTCCCGTCGAAGGTGCGGACCGAGTCGGCCTGTGGCAGTTCCTTCAGGTCGAACCGGCGTCGCTCGAGCTTGGTGACGGAACGTTTCGCCCCGTATCCGAAGTCGATGATGTCCCACGGGACCGTCGCGAGCGTATGTCCGAACGCACGGGCTAAATGGTCAATGTCCGCGATTGAGGGCACCGAGCGGTTCTGTTCATACTGGCTGATGGCGGGCTGTGAAATCTCTCCGAATGTCTTCTCCGATAGTTCGACCTGTGACCAGCCCGAGAGCCGGCGGTTCTCCTTCAACCACTCCCCGAATCGATACATATGGCTTCCCCTTTCTGTAGACCAGAGCGGCGACCAAACAGATGTTTCCTTTTGTTGGTTCCAATATAACAGGGTTAGAAATAAAAATCATCAGTTTTCTGATATGTCAGAAATTTTACAATTGACGATTCTTGTCGAATCCGCTTTATACAAGGGATAAAGAGCAACAGTAACTCAATATTTTTGGTTTTGTCGCACAACTGTAAAAAATAACGCATTGAAGGTAGAAAATAATGACAAATATTTTGATGTCAAGAGATTGTGGTAGGGTTGATTATTGCATTTAAAATGAGCCACTTGTGCATTCTTCTGAGCCACCGAGTGCGGACAACTGAGCCACTCAGTGCGGACACTATACCA